>NZ_JAPFQV010000151.1:0-543 GCF_033804685.1 Micromonospora sp. RTP1Z1 | reverse complement strand
TTAGCTCGGCTCCACAACCCGGGTGGGTACTCCTGTGGATGCCCGTCGTCGTGCTGGTGCCAGCGCGGGAAGCTGGGAGCCCTGGTGCGCTGGTACGTGCCCGGCCGCTTCCACCGGACCGGCCGCTGATGATTGAAATCCTGTACTTCGACGGTTGCCCGAACCATCGCGGTGCGTCCCTCCGTCCCTGACTATCAGGGCCATTTTCCGCAGGCGCTCCATGCGGTCCACCTGATGCCGGTGAAGCTCCAAGAAGCGGTCGTACGTCTCCCGCCTCTCGGCCAGAAACAGCGTTGCATCGTCCCGGCGCTGCTCTCGGCGTTCAACCCTGCTGTCGTAGAGCATCTCGAACAACACCCCGCCTAGTGCAGCACCCGCTCCGATCCCCGCAGAGACGATCGGCACTAGTGTCCCGTCAGAGGCAAAGCAAAGTCAGGTGATCATGTGGACGTGCTGCTCAGCGGCGGGTTCGCTGTCTGAGGCCGGTTCATAGACGCGGCCTTCCTAAGTGGATGATGAAGGTTCTCTACGCCAGCATCGTCT
>NZ_JAPFQV010000150.1:0-591 GCF_033804685.1 Micromonospora sp. RTP1Z1 | reverse complement strand
GGATCTCGCGCGCCTTCTCCACGTCGAGCCCCTTGTTGCGGGTCTCGAAGTAGTTGAAGTCCAGGCACCACGTGCAGCCGACTAGCGACGCGACCGCCATGTGGGCGAACGACTTCAGGCCCTCGTCACAGGCGTCCCACTTCTGCAGCTTGCCGCCGAGGCCGAAGCTGGCGAACAGCACCTTGGGGTTGTGCCAGTAGACGCCCACCGCCGTCGGCACCTTGCCCAGTTTCTTCTCGATCATCCGCTTGATCAGCGCTCCCTTGACGCCGGTGATCTCGGCCGGGGGGATGCGAGTCGTGTGCTCCATGTCTCCTCCTGTGTCGGTGGCTGTAACGACGGGTTGGTAGGCCGTCATGCCATGGAGACACCGGCCGGGCCGCGGATGTGACATCGAGCGGGAGAAACGACTGGTCTGTTCGTCGTAGACGGCGTCGGTGTACTCCATCGTGGTCCAGGCGTCCTCGGGATCGAGGAGATCGCGGTCTTGACCTTGGCGTCCAAGCGCACGGTGACCGAGACGTCCGCGCCCGACTTGAGTGCCGCGGCCGAGGCGCAGCGGAATGACCTTCCGTACGGCCGAGCGGAACG
>NZ_JAPFQV010000149.1:0-600 GCF_033804685.1 Micromonospora sp. RTP1Z1 | reverse complement strand
CGGGTTGGTCTCCTGGGGTGTCCGTCCCGCCGGACGCTGACCGGCAGATCCCGATGGGGCGTCTGCCGGGGCGGGAACCTGCCGTCGCAAGGGCAGCAGGCGTGAGGTCTTGACCGTTGCAGGTCGGATCTGCTTCGGGGTGGGTACGGTTTTGCGCCGATCCCGCACCGGCGGGATCGTGGCGGCTCGGGTTGGTCGACGCGTCCGGTGACGGGCCGGTGTGTCGGTGACTGTCCGGATCGCGGCGTTGCCGTTACGGCCGCGGCGGGCTTTGGCCTGGTTGGCTAGGCCCCGGGCGGCGATCCGTTGCGCCGCGGCGTGGTCACGATCCATCGACAGGCCGCACGAGCAGGTGGCCCACCGGTACCCGGCGACGCTCCGCTGCGGCGTCTTGACGTGCTTGACCGCACCGCCGCAGCGGGGACAGCCGGACGAGGTACCACGCGCCGGCACAGTGACGACTGCGGCACCTTCTTTCGCGGCGAGGTGGGCGATGGCGGTGAACACGGTGCCGCGTACCGCACCAGAGATCCGCCGGTTGAGGCTGCGTGACCCACCACGGCCCTCGAGCGTGGCGAGGTCCTCGACGTAGATGACGGT
>NZ_JAPFQV010000148.1:0-744 GCF_033804685.1 Micromonospora sp. RTP1Z1 | reverse complement strand
TCCCCCAACGCAGAGGAGCACGCCAACATGCGTACCGATCTGATCCGTAAGACCGCCCTGACCGCTGCCGGCCTCGCCGCCACCGCCGGTGGCATCGCCGGCCCCGCGATCGCCGCCCACGCCGCCGAAGCCAAGCCCGCCACGCAGGCACACACCGACCGCAAGCCGCACGGCGAGCGCGAGCTCAACGTCCGCTACGAGGCGCAGCCCAACTTCTACTACTGCGGCCCCGCCGCCACCCGCAACGCCCTGTCCGTCCAGGGCAAGAACATCAACGTCGACGCCATGGCCAAGGAAATGGGCACCACCGAGAACGGCACCAACAGCGTCAACGACATCACCCCCGTCCTGAACAAGGAAACCGGTAAGGACGTCTACCACAGCGTCGAGCTCAAGAACCCCAAGGCCGACGACACCCAGACCGACACGCTGCGCACCGACATCGTCCGCACCGTCGACGACGGCCGGGCCGTGGTCGCCAACATCGCCGGCACCGCCGTCGACACCGACGGCAACACCCACTCCTTCGAAGGCGGCCACTACATCAGCGTCGTCGGCTACCGCGACAACGGCCACACCGTGACCATCGCCGACTCCGCCGACCCCAACACCGCCTCCTACCGCATCAGCGTCGACAACCTCGCCGACTGGATCGCCACCCGCGGCTACACCACCTCCTGACCCACCCCACAGCACCAACCACGACAGGGCCGACCCCCAACCGGGGGCCGGCCCTGTCGTCGT
>NZ_JAPFQV010000147.1:0-843 GCF_033804685.1 Micromonospora sp. RTP1Z1 | reverse complement strand
GTGGTGGCCATGCCACCGTCACCCCCGTCGACGTGCCCCCGTGGCATGCAGTGGTCGTTGCGGTCCTGGTCCTTGCGGTCCTGGTCCTTGCGGTCCTGGTCCTTGCGGTCCTGGTCCTTGCGGTCCTGGTCCTTGCGGTCGCGGTCCTTGCCGTCGTGGTCCTTGTTGTCGCGGTCCTCGTCCTTGCGGTCCTGGTCCTTGCGGTCCTGGTCCTTGCGGTCCTCGTCCTTGCGGTCGCGGTCCTTGCCGTCGTGGTCCTTGTTGTCGCGGTCCTCGTCCTTGCGGTTCTCGTCCTTGCCGTCGTGGTCCTTGTTGTTCTCGTCCTTGCGGTCGCGGTCCTTGCCGTCGTGGTCCTTGTTGTCGCGGTTGTTGCGGTCCTCGTTCGACTGGTCGTCGGCCATGCCGCCGCCCTGGCCCCAGGACCCCGGCTGCCCGGTCTCGTTCCAGTCCTTGCCGTCGTCGTGCTTGTTGTTCTCGTCCTTGCGGTTCTCGTCCTTGCCGTCGTCGTGCTTGTTGTTCTCGTCCTTGCGGTTCTCGTCCTTGCCGTCGTCGTGCTTGTTGTTCTCGTCCTTGCGTTCGTGGTCCTTGCCGTCGTCGTGCTTGTTGTTCTCGTCCTTGCGTTCGTGGTCCTTGCCGTCGTCGTGCTTGTTGTTCTCGTCCTTGCGGTCCTCGTCCTTGCCGTCGTCGTGCTTGTTGTTCTCGTCCTTGCGGTCGAAGTCCTTGCGGTCCTCGTCCTTGCGGTCCCAGTCCTTGCGGTCGAAGTCCTTGTGGTCCCAGTCCCCGTGGTCCCCAGGGCAGAACTCAAGAAGACTGACCTGCGGCTTGGCGACGACGTTGCCCGTG
>NZ_JAPFQV010000146.1:0-905 GCF_033804685.1 Micromonospora sp. RTP1Z1 | reverse complement strand
CGGGCGGCGCGGCGGTAGTCGCGCAGGATTTTCCAGCACTTCATCCTGGCCAGGGCGTGTTCGACCTGGGCACGCACAATGCGGTGCTGCCTGTTCAGGTCGGCTTTCCAGTCGGGTAGTTCGCTGCGGTCGGCGGGCTTGCGGTACGGGATGATCACCTCGGGGTTGCCGCGGTAGCCGCCGTCGGCCATGACCGGCCGCCCGTTCAGCTTCTCCTCGATGCCAGAGGTGCGGTAGACGATGGTGTCGTTGCGGTTGCCGGGCTGTGGGTCGCCGACGGCGATGACCAGGCGGGTGCTGGCGTCGATGGCGACCTGCAGGTTCGTCGAGTACCGGTAGTTCTTGCTCCGGGTGGCCAGGCGGTGATCGCGGGTCGGGATCAGGGTGCCGTCGACGATGGCGATCTGGTCGACCGGCCGCCGGCGCACCGGCGCGAGCGCCAGGAGTGGCCCGAGGGTGTCGATGACCCGGTGCGCGGCGGAGTGCGATACCCCGAACAGCGGGCCGATCTGGCGCATGGTCAGGTTGGTGCGCCAGTACGCGGCGACCAGCAGCACACGGTCCGGCAGGTCAAGGGCCCGCTGCCGGCCCGGCCGGCCGTCGGCGATGGCGTCCCGGCCTCGCTCGGCGACCAAGCGGACCAGCCGCCGGAACTGGGCCGGCTGCAGACCGGTGAACGGGAAGATCAGCTCCGGGCGCGCTGCGGAGATCACCTGCACCCAGGCATCCTCGGCCATCGTCCTCACCGGACATACGCCGGGGTTGCGAGACATCCCTTAGAGCCTGGTAAATAAGGGTTTCAGGTGGGTTGGTGGCGGGCGAGGCGGCGGGTCATGACGATGATCATGGCCCATTGGACCATCGCGGCGTGGTGGTCGGGTAGCCGTTCGTAGTCTCGGACCGTG
>NZ_JAPFQV010000145.1:0-928 GCF_033804685.1 Micromonospora sp. RTP1Z1 | reverse complement strand
CGACTAAACCAGCACGACCGAAGGCCCAACCCTGTCTGTATACCTTGTCGCCGGCGTCGCCGCATCCGCCACCCCGGCCACCGTTGACGATCACCTGCCCACCGCCCGGCCGCGGCACTATCCGTCCGACACTACGGATGCCGAATGGCAGGTCCTGGCTCCGCACGTGCCGGCCGGGACCGGACGCGGCCGGCCGATCACCTACCCCCGCCGGGACATCGTGGACGCGATCCGCTACCTCGACCGGACCGGCTGCCAGTGGGACGCGCTGCCTGCCGACTTCCCGCACCACAAGCTGGTCTACCACTACTTCACGACCTGGACCCGCGACGGGACGCTCAACCGCATGCACAACAGCCTGCGGGAACAGGTCCGCGAACAGGTCGAGGGCCGTAACCGGCAGCCGACGGCCGCGCTGGTCGACTCCCAGTCGATACGCGGCGCGGAGACCGTCGGCCGCCCCGGGCGTGGCTACGACGCGGGGAAGAAGGTCAACGGCCGGAAACGGCACATCGCCGTCGACACCTGCGGACTACTGCTCGCGATCCTGGTCACCGGCGCCAACGTGCAGGATCGCGACGCCGCCCGGCCGCTGCTGTGGGCGCTACGCGCCTGCTTTCCCACCATCGGCCTGACCTGGGCCGACAGCGGCTACGCCGGCCGGCTCGTCGACTGGGCCGCCACCCACCTCGCCCTGACCGTGCAGATCGTCGCGAAACTCGCTGGGCAGACCACGTTCGTCGTCCTGCACCGCAGATGGGCGGTCGAGCGCACCTTCTCCTGGATCAACCGGTGCCGACGCACGGTCCGAGACTACGAACGGCTACCCGACCACCACGCCGCGATGGTCCAATGGGCCATGATCATCGTCATGACCCGCCGCCTCGCCCGCCACCAACCCACCTGAAACCCTTATTTACCAGGCTCT
>NZ_JAPFQV010000144.1:0-946 GCF_033804685.1 Micromonospora sp. RTP1Z1 | reverse complement strand
GACGAGGGCCTGAAGTCGTTCGCCCACATGGCGGTCGCGTCGCTAGTCGGCTGCACGTGGTGCCTGGACTTCAACTACTTCGAGACCCGCAACAAGGGGCTCGACGTGGAGAAGGCGCGCGAGATCCCGCGGTGGCGGGAGGCGGACGTCTTCACTCCGCTGGAGCGGGACGTCCTGGAGTACGCCGAGGCGATGAGCCAGACACCGCCGACCGTGACCGACGAGCTGGTGGACCGGCTGCACGCCGAGCTGGGACCTTCCGCCGTGGTCGAGCTCACCTCGGTGATCGCATTCGCGAACATGAGCACGCGTGGCAACGTGGCGCTCGGCATCGAGTCCGACGGCTTCGCCGCCGCGTGCGGCTTGAAGCCGCTGGCCGAGCGACCGGGAGTAGCGTCCGCGTCATGAGCGAGGACCCCTTCGTCGCCCACCGCAGCCTGCTGTTCACCGTCGCCTACGAGATGCTCGGCTCGGTCGCCGACGCCGAGGACGTGGTGCAGGAGACCTGGCTGCGGTGGGCAGCCGTGGTCGACGCCGAGCGCTGCGAGGTCCGGGACCCTCGGGCGTACCTCGTGCGGATCGTGACCCGGCTCTGCCTCAACCGGCTGCGCACGCTCGCGCGGCAGCGCGAGGAGTACGTGGGCGAGTGGCTGCCCGAGCCCGTGCTGACCAGCCCGGACGTCGCCGAGGACGTCGAGCTTGCGGAGAGCGTGTCGATCGCCATGCTGGCGGTACTCGAGACGCTGCTGCCGACGGAGCGCGCGGTCTTCGTGCTCCGCGAGGTCTTCGACGTGCCGTACGACGAGATCGCCGAGGCGCTGGACAAGTCGCCGGCGGCGGTGCGCCAGATCGCGACGCGGGCCCGCAAGCACGTGGCGGCGCGCCGGCCGCGGATGTCGGTGAGCCGCACCGAGCAGGAGCAGGTGGTCGAGCGGTTCCTCGCCGC
>NZ_JAPFQV010000143.1:0-970 GCF_033804685.1 Micromonospora sp. RTP1Z1 | reverse complement strand
AGAGGCCGCGCAAATAGGTGGTGGTTCATGGGCGTCGTGTGGGTCGGGTGTCCCACCGGTAGCGGCTCCATGCCTGCCGGATCAGGCTACGTAGGGTGATGATGGCATCGGCGAGGTCGAAGAAGGCGTCGATGACTCGTTCGGTGCGCTCGTAGCAGCGTTGGAGCCGGTTGAACGCGTTGTGCCAGGCGTTGGTCCGCTCGACATGCCATCTCCGCCCGGCTTGGATGGGTGCTTTATCGCCTTTGCGGGCTATCTCGCCGAGCAGGCCGCGCTCGGCCAGGGTCGCGCGGGTGACGGCGGAGTCGTAGCCGGCGTCCAGATGCACGGTGATGGTGTCGGGTAGCGGGCCCAGGTCGGCGAGCTTGTCCAGGGTCGGGGCAAGTAGCGGCGAGTCATGACGGTTCGCGCCGGCGAGGACCCGGTCCAGAGGGATTCCGTGACCGTCGACCATGCTGGAGCGTTTCATGCCTTGTTTGCCCCGGTCGACGGGGGAGCGTCCGGCGACCTCGCCGCCGCCGGGGGCCTTGGTGACGCATCCGTCGATGGAGATCTCATCGAGGATCAGCCCGACCATCCGATCGTAGACATCCAAAACTATCGTCTTGAGTTCGGCGAATATGCCCAGCTTGATCCACTCGTCTCGGCGGTTGCGGACTGTGCCGGCCGAACAGGTGGTGTCGGCGATCGACTCGTAGGAGCAGCCGAAGCGCAGCACCTGCAGCAGTTTGTCGAACACGATCCGGTCGGGTATCCGTCGCCGGTGACAGCCCAACGGATGGGTGGGGTCCACATCGGGCCGTTCGGGTAGCAGCGCGGCGAACTGGTCCCAGAGAGGGGTACTCAGCCATGATGGGATAGCGGGCACAGGCACTCCCGGTGATCACTCGGCGTAGGAACCTTGATGATCACTGGTGCCTGTGCCCGGTCTATGACCGGCCCTCCCCGATCGACCTATTTGCGCGGGCTC
>NZ_JAPFQV010000142.1:0-1049 GCF_033804685.1 Micromonospora sp. RTP1Z1 | reverse complement strand
GTCCTACTCTCCCACACCCTCCCGAGTGCAGTACCATCGGCGCTGGAGGGCTTAGCTTCCGGGTTCGGAATGTTACCGGGCGTTTCCCCTCCGCCATGACCGCCGTAACTCTATCGACATGTCAAACAACACCACACACGTGGTCTGTTGTTCGTTTGTCGGGAGTTGCACAGTGGACGCGTAGCAGCTTAGTAGTCAAGTCCTCGGCCTATTAGTACCGGTCAACTGAACCCGTTACCGGGCTTACATTTCCGGCCTATCAACCCAGTCGTCTAGCTGGGGGCCTTACCCACCCGAAGGTGGTGGGATACCTCATCTTGAAGCAGGCTTCCCGCTTAGATGCTTTCAGCGGTTATCCCTTCCGAACGTAGCTAACCAGCCGTGCCCCTGGCGGGACAACTGGCACACCAGAGGTTCGTCCGTCCCGGTCCTCTCGTACTAGGGACAGCCCTTCTCAAGTATCCTACGCGCACGGCGGATAGGGACCGAACTGTCTCACGACGTTCTAAACCCAGCTCGCGTACCGCTTTAATGGGCGAACAGCCCAACCCTTGGGACCTGCTACAGCCCCAGGATGCGACGAGCCGACATCGAGGTGCCAAACCATCCCGTCGATATGGACTCTTGGGGAAGATCAGCCTGTTATCCCCGGGGTACCTTTTATCCGTTGAGCGACACCGCTTCCACATGCCAGTGCCGGATCACTAGTCCCGACTTTCGTCCCTGCTCGACCTGTCAGTCTCACAGTCAAGCTCCCTTGTGCACTTGCACTCAACACCTGATTGCCAACCAGGCTGAGGGAACCTTTGGGCGCCTCCGTTACCTTTTAGGAGGCAACCGCCCCAGTTAAACTACCCACCAGACACTGTCCCTGAACCGGATAACGGTCCGAAGTTAGATACCCAAATCAACCAGAGTGGTATTTCAAGATTGCCTCCACCCATACTGGCGTATGGACTTCACCGGCTCCCACCTATCCTACACAAGCTAATTCAAATACCAATGTCAAGCTATAGTAAAGGTCCCGGGGTCTTTCCGTCCTGCCGCGC
>NZ_JAPFQV010000141.1:0-1051 GCF_033804685.1 Micromonospora sp. RTP1Z1 | reverse complement strand
CTAGTACGGCAGCCGCCATTAGCTGTCTGACCAGGGTGGACGCCCCGGGGTGGGGCGGGTGATGTGGGTGCAGCCGCCCTGATGATCATGTGTGTGTGAAGACAACAGAATCGAGGGCGGCTGCGGCTGCCAGGATAGCGGCTCGGCGGGTGCAACGGTTGCGGGCCGAGTTGATGGAGCGTCTGCGGTCGTGTTTCGTGCGGACGCAGACCTGGCAGCAGGCGACGAAGTATGTGGCTGCGGTGGCCAGTGACCTGCCGAAACGGAACGGGTGGACGATCGCGGAGCACGTCGGGGACCGTGGTCCGGACCGGACGCAGCGGTTGCTGAACCGGGCGGTGTGGGACGGCGAGGAGGCGATGAGCCTGGTACGTCGGTTCGTGGTCGACGGGCTGGGCACGGCAGCCCGACGTCGGCGGGGGCTGGTGGTCGGGGCGTTGGACGAGACCGGTCAGCAGAAGCGGGGCGCCGCCACGTGTGGGGTCAAACGGCAGTACATGGGGTGCGCGGGTCGGGTGGAGAACGGCATCAACACGGTGCACCTGTCGTATGTGCGCCAGGGCGTCGGGCACGCGTTGATCGGTGCCCGGCAGTGGATCCCCGCCGAGCAGATCGACGAGCCGGACACCGCCCGGGCGATGGGGATACCGGCTGACCTGCAGTTCCGCACCAAGGGACAGCTGGCAATCGATGTCTGCGCGGACGCGTACGCCGATGGGGTGCGCTTCGACGTGGTCTGCGGGGACGAGGTCTACGGCGGCTGCACACAGTTGCGGGAGTTCTTCGAGCAACAGCAGCAGGCCTACGTGCTGCGGGTGGCCTGCACCTTCCTGCTGCAAGTGGGTGGGGGCCTGCGGTTGACCTGCCAACAGGCCGTGCAGCGGCTGGTCGGTCAGGATCAGTGGGAGGTGCGTAGCGCCGGGACGGGGTCGAAGGGGCAGCGGTGGTACGCGTGGGCGAGCATCGCCACCGCCAGCCCCCGCCATGTGCTGCTGGTACGGCGGCATCTGCGCACCGGTGACCTGGCGTTCCACTACTGCTACCTGCCCGA
>NZ_JAPFQV010000140.1:0-1078 GCF_033804685.1 Micromonospora sp. RTP1Z1 | reverse complement strand
TGTGGGTTGGTCGTTTGTTGAGAATTGCACAGTGGACGCGAGCATCTTTGTGGTCAAGTTGTCAAGGGCGAACGGTGAATGCCTTGGCACCAGGAGCCGATGAAGGACGTGGGAGGCCGCGATAGGCCTGGGGGAGCTGTCTACCAAGCTGTGATCCCAGGGTGTCCGAATGGGGAAACCCGGCACCAGTCATGTGGTGTCACCTGCACCTGAACACATAGGGTGTATGGAGGGAACGCGGGGAAGTGAAACATCTCAGTACCCGCAGGAAGAGAAAACAATTTAGTGATTCCGTGAGTAGTGGCGAGCGAAAGCGGATCGAGGCTAAACCGGCTGCGTGTGATACCTGTCAGGGGTTGCGTGGTCGGGGTTGTGGGACCTTGCTCGACAAGCTGACACTTGTCGGAGGAGTTACAAAGCCAGTTGCTAGCCGAACAGTCTGGAATGGCTGACCGTAGGCGGTGAAAGTCCGGTAGGCGAAAGTGGCTGGCCTCCTGTGAGTGTTCCCGAGTAGCGGCGGACCCCTGAAATCTGCCGTGAATCTGCCAGGACCACCTGGTAAGCCTAAATACTTCCTGGTGACCGATAGCGGACAAGTACCGTGAGGGAATGGTGAAAAGTACCCCGGGAGGGGAGTGAAATAGTACCTGAAACCGTTCGCCTACAATCCGTCGGAGCCTTACGGGGTGACGGCGTGCCTTTTGAAGAATGAGCCTGCGAGTTAGTGGCACGTGGCGAGGTTAACCCGTGTGGGGGAGCCGTAGCGAAAGCGAGTCTGAATAGGGCGATTCAGTCGCGTGTCCTAGACCCGAAGCGGAGTGATCTAGCCATGGGCAGGCTGAAGCGCGGGTAAGACCGCGTGGAGGGCCGAACCCACCAACGTTGAAAAGTTGGGGGATGACCTGTGGTTAGGGGTGAAAGGCCAATCAAACTCCGTGATAGCTGGTTCTCCCCGAAATGCATTTAGGTGCAGCGTCGCGTGTTTCTTGCCGGAGGTAGAGCACTGGATGATCTAGGGGGCCCACAAGCTTACCGAAATCAGCCAAACTCCGAATGCCGGTAAGTGAGAGCGCGGCAG
>NZ_JAPFQV010000139.1:0-1117 GCF_033804685.1 Micromonospora sp. RTP1Z1 | reverse complement strand
AGGTGGGCGATGGCGGTGAACACGGTGCCGCGTACCGCACCAGAGATCCGCCGGTTGAGGCTGCGTGACCCACCACGGCCCTCGAGCGTGGCGAGGTCCTCGACGTAGATGACGGTCGCGCCGACCGCGGTCGCCTGGTCGACGAGCCACCGCGCCGCCGACCAGGCAAGAGCCTTGTTGAGATGCCGGATCCGGGCGCACACCGCCGAGTGCTCGGCCTCCAGGAGGACAAGCTTCGCAGTCAGTGCCGCCTCGGCTGGGACGTGGGCAGGCCGGCCGTCACGCAGCCGCGTCAATTGGTCGACTTTGGTGTTGAGGTGTTCGCGGTGACGGCGTAGCCGCACCAGTTTCGCCGACACCCCGGTCGCGTCGAACCGCAACGGGCGGCCCTGCACCACCACAGTGCCGTCCTGGTCGAGGTCGGCCACGGTCGCGGTCAGCAGGGTGTTCACACCCCAGTCAACACCAAGCGCCCGAGTGTGGCCGTCCAACCGGGGCGGGGTGTGCGGGGTCTGCCAGGGCAGGTCAACGCGAACCTTGCCATCGCCGGGACGCAGCGTCGGAGTGCACACCTTCACCCCGGCTGGCACGATCGCCGGCAGCACCACGTCGAAGGCATGCCACACCCAGTCGCGGTACGAGGCTGGCGCTGCGCACATCGGAAGCTGCGACCACACCCGCACCATGCGGTCGCCGACCCGGTCGACGGCGACCTGTTGCCGGTCGGCCGCAGCGAGGCTCACCTGCCGAGCCACGGCCGGCGGACCCTCCAACTCACACACGTCCGCCGGCAGCCCGCCATGCACGTCGATGTGTCCGGTGATCTGTCGGGTCCGGCTGCGGATCGTCGCGCTATCGGTTCCTTCGGGTAACGCCGCCCGCAACGCTGACCACTCGTCATCGGTACGGGCGGACGGATCGGCCGGCCACGTGGCCAGTAGCGCGGCAACGATCGCACGACGGTGGCACGCCAGACGCAGAACGCGGGCGGCTTCTTCCTCGGCGATCCGACGAACCCGGTCCGACACCACCACCCCCGCCGGCGGCACCGCACCCCAGCCGAGCCGGCGCAGCGCCATCCACCCGTTGCCCGGCAGACGCCTCCCATCAGGGCCGA
>NZ_JAPFQV010000138.1:0-1165 GCF_033804685.1 Micromonospora sp. RTP1Z1 | reverse complement strand
TCGCCGGATCTCTCCGAATCCGGCGTCGGCGATCTTCCTTGCCAGGCGCCGATTGCGGAGCATCCCGGCGACATTCAGGTCTTCGACCACCACCGTGCCGTACTCGGCGCTGATCGCGGTAGTGAGTTTGTGCAGGCGTCGGTACGCAGGTTCGCCACCTGGTGGTGTACGCGGTTACGTTCCGTGTTGGCTTTCAGCCACCGTTTCGAGGGCGTCTGGCCGGTGCGCCGGTCCGGCCCTTGACGGCGGGAAACCCGCCGGGACAGGCGTTTGAGGGCGTTCAGGGCGGTGTCGTAGTGCGCCGGGTTGGGCACGTGGCGGATCTCGCCTTGACTGTCGGCGAGGACGGCGAGGCATTTCACGCCCAGGTCCACCCCGACCGCGACGTCCGGGCGGGCCGGGGTGCGCTCGGCGCGTTCGACCTCGACTTGGAAGGAGACGAACCAGCGCCCGCGCTCGAACCTCACAGTGGCGGAGAGGATGCGGGCGCTGCCGCCCGCGATACGGCGCTCAAGCTTGCGTGTGGATTCGTGGGTGCGGATCGTGCCCAGTCTGGGCAGGGTGACATGACGGCGGTCCGGCTCCACGCGGATCGTGCCGGTGGTGAATCGGCAGGCCAAGCGCGCCTTGTGTTTCGACTTCCGGCGGGGCACACCCATCCGCCCGCCCTTGCGCTGCCCACGCTTGGACTTGGCGTAGTTGTCAAACGCCGCGGCGGCGTTGGCGAGGCCGGTGTTGTAGGCCTCCTTGGAGTTCTCCGCCCACCAGTCGGCAAACCGCGGATCGCTGCGCTTGACCTGATTGAACGCCTTACGCAGGGCCGGTAGCGACCACGGCCGCCACTCGGTCAACTCCGGCCCGGCGAGCCCGTAGGACTCTTCGGCGCGGCGCTGCCACCACGACGCCGACACCCAGCCCACCGCCCAGTTGTAGGCCGCGCGGGCTGCGCCGCAGTGCGAGCGCAGCGCCTGCTCCTGCGCGGCGTTGGGGTCCAGAGCGAACCGGTACGCCTGCACCACGAAGCCCGGCTGCGGCTGGAACTTCTTCACCCGGCCTCCGCCGCGGCAAGCAGTGCGGCGTCGGCCCGGTGTCGGGCCGACCGGCGCCCGTACAGGCGGGCGCACATCGAGGTCAGCACCTCGGTCATGTCCCGCACCAGATCATC
>NZ_JAPFQV010000137.1:0-1175 GCF_033804685.1 Micromonospora sp. RTP1Z1 | reverse complement strand
GGATGCTCCTATGGATGTCAAGGGGTGTCGAGGGCGGTGAAGTCGGCGAGTAGGGCGGTGTGGACCTCGCGGACGACGTAGCGCTTGAGGCATCGCATGATCTCTTTTTTGCTGAGGCCTTGTTTGGTGCGTTTGTCGAGGTAGGCGCGGGTGCGGGGTTCGTAGCGCATGCGGCTGAGCACGATCGTGTGCAGCGCGTTGTTCGCGGCTCTGTCGCCGCCGCGGTTGAGGCGGTGGCGGTCGGTGCGTCCGCTGCTGGCGGGGATGGGTGCGGCGCCGCAGAGGTGGGCCAGGGCGGCTTCGGAGCGCAGCCGGTCGGGGTTGTCGCCGGCGGTGGCCAGGAGTTGACCGGCGACCTCGGGTCCGACACCGAACAGGGCGCTGAGGGTGGGGGCGGTGCGGGCGACGGTGGGGCGTAGTCGCTGGTCGGCGAGGGTGATCTCCGCGGTCAGGGCGTGGATCCGGGCGGCGATCGCGGCGAGGGCGGCTTTGGTGGCCTCGGCGGGGTCGTTGAGCCGGGTGTCGTCGTAGGTCAGGGCGGCGCAGTGGTTGATCAGGGCAGCGCCTGAGTAGCCGGCGAGTTCGGCGCGTAGCGGCTCGGGTGCGGCGGTGAGCAGACCGTGGAGCTGGTTGATGGCGGCGGTGCGGGCCTTGACCGCGCCGTTGCGGGCCACCCGCAGCGCGCGGATGGCCTCGACCGGTCCGGTTCGGGTCTTCGGTACGCCGCACGCTTGTCCGGACAGCGCGGCGCGGGCGGCGGCCAGTGCGTCGATCGGGTCGGACTTGCCCTTCACCCGGCGGGTCTTACGGTCTGGCCGGTCGACCTCGACGACGGTGATCTTCTGGGCGGTCAGGTAGCGGGCCAGGCCAGCGCCGTAGGCGCCGGTGCCCTCGACACCGACCTTCACCACCGTGCCGAAGGTGTGAAGCCACACCAGCAGCTGCTGGTAACCGGCCGCGGTGGCGGGGAACTGCTGATCACCGAGTACACGTCCGGTCTGGTCAACCACGGCCGCGTGGTGCGTTCTGCCGTGAGTATCGACGCCGCCGGTGACCTTGCGCTTCTTGGCTGTCATGCTGGAACCGTCGTCCCTTTCGCTTGCACCGAACAGGGTCGGCACGCACCGCTGGGACGGGCGGACAGGACAGTGGCGGGGCCTCTTGCACAGGCTCCT
>NZ_JAPFQV010000136.1:0-1359 GCF_033804685.1 Micromonospora sp. RTP1Z1 | reverse complement strand
CAGAGGCAAAGCAAAGTCAGGTGATCATGTGGACGTGCTGCTCAGCGGCGGGTTCGCTGTCTGAGGCCGGTTCATAGACGCGGCCTTCCTAAGTGGATGATGAAGGTTCTCTACGCCAGCATCGTCTGCAAAGAAAGGCCGCTCGTGGCAGTCTCCCATGCCCTGACCTCTACCGTCACCGATGGTGGCGCCGACATGGACGTCTCGGACGTGACCGCGTTGTACGAGGTGTTCTGCCAGGTCAGCGACCCACGCAAGCGTCGGGGAGTGCGTCACCCGCTGCCGGCGGTGTTGACCATGCTGGCGTTGGCGGTGCTCTGCGGGGCCCGTAACTTCCGTCAGGCCGCCGACCGGGTCGCCGAACTACCCACGCTGCTGCTGGCCGCCGCGGGCGCCCGCCTGGACCCCCGCCACGGCAGGCGGATGCCACCCAGCCGTGACACCCTGCGCCGGCTGGCCGAGACGATCGACGCCGCCGCCACGGACCGCCTGCTGTGTCAGTGGATCGCCACCCGCATCCCACCACCCATTGACGGTGTGCGACCCGGCCTGGCCCTGGACGGCAAGACCGTACGGGCCTCCCACGACGGCGACCCCGCCAACAACGTGAAACTGTTCTCCGCGATGCGCCACGACACCGCCGTGGTGATCGCCCAACTCCGGGTGCCCGACGACACCACCGAGGTCACCCAGGTCCAGACGTTGCTGGACCCGGTCGAGATCGCCGGCACGGTGATCACCGCCGACGCCGCGCACCCCTCGACCGAGACCGCCGCCTACCTGCACCAACGCGGCGCCGGTTACGTGTTCACCGTAAAGGGCAACAGACCCGCCCTCCTCGCGGCGATCTGGCAGCGCCTACCCGCCGCGACCAGCGACACCGCCGCGCACACCCACCGCGAACACCGCTCCGGGGTCATCATCGAACGGCGGATCTGGACCGCCGACGCCGCCGGCATCGATTTCCCCGCCGCCGCGCAGGTCTTCCGGATCCGCCGCGACACCTACGACCTGACCGGCCAACGCCTGCGCAAAGACATCGTCCACGGCATCACGAACCTGGCCGTCCAGGCCACCACAGCCGCGGACATCGCCGACTACACCCGTCGACACTGGGGAATCGAAAACAAGATCCACTGGGTGCGGGACGTCATCTTCGCCGAAGACCACCACCACGCCTGGCTCGGCGCTACCGCCCACACCATGGCCCTGTTCCGCAATCTCGCCATCGGACTGATCCGCCTCGCCGGCCACACCAAGATCAAACAAGTCCTGGAGCGACTCCACGGCAACAAACTACTAATCCTGCCCCTGCTCACCGCATCCCGAACATGATCAACTGACTTTGCTTTACCCCTG
>NZ_JAPFQV010000135.1:0-1397 GCF_033804685.1 Micromonospora sp. RTP1Z1 | reverse complement strand
TGCGCAGCGTGTTCGTAGGCGTTGGTTGATGGGGTTGCGGAAGCCGTAGGCGTTGCGGGCGACGGTTTTGATGACTCGGTTGGTGCCTTCGGATCCGGCGTTGGTGATTCCGGTGCGGATGAACGCCAGGATCTGCGGCCACCAGGTTTGCACGGTGGTCGCGAGGCGGGTGAGTTCGGGCAGGTTGGAGTCGGCGCAGCGCTGGTAGAAGCGGTGCAGTAGCTGGGCGACGTGTTCCCGGGTTGGGTGGGTGCGGGCCAGGGCGAGTAGGTCGAGGAGGTCTTCCTTGGCGTTCCAGGCGGCCATGACCGGCACGCTGATGCCGGCGGGTAGCCCGGACAGGTCGTCGCAGAGCTTGTCGACGCGTTCGGCGCGCATCCGGCGCGCGGAGCGGGTCAACCGGTTACGCAGGTCCCATTCGCGGTCACCGGCACGGCCCCGGCGGCCCCGGACCTGCACGGTGACCCGGCGGCGAACCTCGTTGAGGGCCTGATGGGCGAGTTGCACGATGTGGAAGTGATCGACGACCAGGGTGGCGTGCGGCAGCGCCTCACGGACAGCGGACTTGAAGATCGTGCACATGTCGATCGCGACGAACCGCACCGCGTCCCGCCAGGCCTGACTGCGTTGCCCGAGCCAATCGACGACGACTTGAGCGTTACGGCCCTCGACCTGGCCGAGCAGGCCTTGCCCGCCGGACAGGTCGCACATGCCGACGTGCCATCGGTCCACGCTGGGCTGCCATGCCTGGCTGACCTGGTCGAACACCCATTTCGGTCGGCCTCTGCGGGTCTCGTCGATCCCGAGGACCTCGACCGGGTCAGGCTCGGCGGGCAACACCACCGCGGCGTGCGCGGTGAACGCTGCCGCGACCACCGGCCACGACATGCCATGGTCACGGGCCGACTGCACGACCGTGCGACCGCCGTCAGCGACTGCGGCGCCCGCCGCCGCACGCAGCCGGGCGGTCACCCGGTGCCGGGCCGGGAGCTGCCCCACCACCTCGGTGAACGACCTACGCGGACACGACCGCACGTCGCACCGCCACCGGCGTTTGACCCACAACAACACTGGGCGTCTGCCACCGATCGGCAGGTCCCGGGGCCGGGTGACCCGCCGGCCCTTCGACCTCGACGCCCGGATCCCGCACTGCGGGCAGTATCTGGCCTGTTCATCCGCGGTGACCAGGTGCACGACCGGTCCGTCGACACCGTCGTCGACCCTCACCACGGCCAGGCCGTCAAGACCCAACAGCCGCGTCGTATCCTCAACCATGCCCGTGGTTTCTCTGCAGTGATCGGCTTGCCTAGACAACAGGCATGATCACCGAGAGCCACGGGCACCCTCACGCCGGGGTCCACTCAGGACAGCGCAGCCCCCGCCAACTTCGAAGACCC
>NZ_JAPFQV010000134.1:0-1445 GCF_033804685.1 Micromonospora sp. RTP1Z1 | reverse complement strand
TCGATGCGCAGCAGGCCGCCGGGTGTGACACGTAGGTAGCGGTGCAGGCCGGGCTTGGTGGAGATCACCCCGCGTAGCTCGGCGCGCTTCGTGGCGCTCAGCTTGTCCGAACCGTCGATTTTGGCGGTGAGCTGGGCGATCAGCCGTTCTCGGACGGCGGCGTCACGCTCGGCGGCGTCGGGGTTGAAGCAGATCACGAACCGGTCATCGGCGCCGATGTTGACTTCCTTGACCTGCAGGTTGTCGGCGACGGTGGCGTAGCGGCCCTGCCGGGCCAGGGCGGCGTCGGCCTCGGCGGTGCCGGCACGCAGCTTCTCACCGAGGATGTAGTTGCCGCCGCCCTGCTGCAGGAACCTTCTGTTCTCCGCGGAGGCGAAGCCGCGGTCGGCGACCCACACGACACGGGCGAGGCTCCACTCCCGCATGTCGGTCTTGACCTGGCGGATCAGCGCCGAGTCACCCGTGTTACCCGGCCAGCACCACACCCGCACCGGGATGCCGGTGCGGGTGACAGCCATGCCGACCACGACCTGGGGCAGGTCGTCGCGGTGGTCCTTGCTCTTGCCATGAGTGCGAAATCCGGCCTGCTTGACCGCTGCCGGGTCGTCTTCGGTCACGACCTTGCCCTTGTCGTCGCGCCAGAGCAGTTCGTCGGTCTCGTCGAGTTCGAAGTAGGTGCTGGTCGTGTCGAAGAACAGCAGGTCGACTTCGAGGTTGAGCAGGTCGGCGATGCCGTCGTAGATCGCGCGGGTCAGCGCGGGCTCGACCTCAATCAGGTCGTCCATCGCCCGGTAGCAGGCGTCGTCGGTGACCGACGGCAGGCCGGGCAGGTGCACGTCGTGGCAGACCCACTCGGACGCGGCCAGCTTCGATGACGGCTTGAGTGCCCGGTTCGCGACCAGCGCGAACAGCACCCGTTCCACGTCGACCTCCCGGCGGCCAGCGCCGACCATGCCGCGCATGATCTTGTCGATGCCCAGCTGCCGCCACAGGCCGTCGAGCAGCCACGCCCCGCCCAGCGGCCGGGACTCCATGAACGACAACCCCGCCGGGGCGGCCGCGGCGAGGGCGTCGGCCGGGTCCAGCAGCCGTGACAGGGCCTCGACCAGCCGGCGCACGCCGGCGACGTCCAGCTGGTCCTCACGGCCGAAGGAGTACAGCACCCGAGTCTTGGACGCCTTCGCCACCGGGTCCCACTCGTTGTGGGCCAGCTGCAGGTAGCGGATCGCCTGCCCGTCGCGGGTCTTACGCGTCGACGCCTTCACGTACACGCGCCAGACCGTACACCGACTATGACGCCCCCGATAGATCCCCAGCTAGACGAAGTCATCCACGGTCAGGCGTGTCACTAGGGGTTTTCGCCGTTTCCACCAGTCTGCAACGCCCTGACCTGCACCTTCAGGCCCGGGCGCCGACTATATCGACGCGAACCTGCGGAACGCAGG
>NZ_JAPFQV010000133.1:0-1446 GCF_033804685.1 Micromonospora sp. RTP1Z1 | reverse complement strand
CGGAAGGTGTCAACCTTTTCGGGGCGGATGGTTCAGGGGTTCGTTGACTGAGTCGGCTCGTCGTTGGGCTTGTTGATCCACGCGGGTTCGGGTAGGGCGGGTGGTTGTGGGATGCCGCGGACGAATCGTTCGGGGTTGCGGGTGTAGGCGGTGGTCAGGACGTCGGCGCGGACATCGCGGACCTGCTGGGCGTGGCCGTGGTGGACGTCGTGTGGGGTGTGCCAGCCAATGCCGGAGTGCCGGTGGATGGTGTTGTACCAGGTGAAGAAGGCCCGGCAGTGCGCTCGGGCGTCCTGGATGCTGCCGAAGCGGTCGGGGAAGTCGGGCCGGTATTTCAGGGTTTTGAACTGAGCTTCGGAGAACGGGTTGTCGTTGCTGACCCTGGGTCTGGAGTGGGACTTGGTGACGCCGAGGTCGGCCATCATCTGCGCGACGGTCTTGGACGCCATGGAGGTGCCGCGGTCGGCGTGGATGGTCAGTTGTTCACGCGGGATGCCCTGCTTGGCGACCGCGTCGGCGAGGAGCCGCTCGGCCAGAGCGGCGTCCTCACGCTCGGCGATCAGCCACGCCACCGTGTAGCGGCTGTAGATGTCGATCACCGCGTAGAGGTGGTAGAAGACCCGCTTGACCGGACCGCGCAGCTTCGTGATGTCCCACGACCACACCCGGTTGGGGCCGTCGGCGATCAGTTCGGGCTTGACCTTCGGCGGGTGCACCGCGTGACGGCGGCGCTCCCTGACTTCGCCGTGGGCACGCAGGATCCGGTACATGCTCGACACCGACGCCACGTATACGCCCTCGTCGAGGAGGGTGTGGTAGACGGCCGCGGGGGCCATGTCGGCAAAGTCGGGGCTGTTGAGCAGTGCCCGAACGTCGTCACGCTCGGCCGAGGTCAGGGCACGTGGCTGCGGCCGAGGCTGGCGTGCAGGCCGTGGTGGCGGGGGTGTCTGGCGGTGCCGGCGGTAGTGGTTGGCCTGCGGCCGGCCGGTGGCCCGGCACGCCGCCCGGACCCCGATCAGCGGTGTCAGCTCGGTGATCGCAGCGTCGATCATGGTGTCGGCTCGCTCCCGCTGTGCTGGCTGTCGGTCGCGAGTTGCCCCAACAGCGCGGAGAGTTTTCCCTGCACGTCGATCACCTTGCGGGCCTTGTCCAACTCGGCGCGCAGGCGCTCGTTGTCGGCCCGCAACCTGGCGGCCTCACGCACCGCCGGATCGGTCTTCGGTCGCCCGGCCGGCTTGGCCAGGGCCTCGCGGGCGCCGGCGTCACGCTGGTGCTTCCACGCCGCGAGCAGCGACGTGTACAGGCCTTCCCGACGCAGCAGGGCACCCTTGCCGGCCTTGTCGAGGGTCTCGTACTCGGCCAGGATCCGCGCCTTGTACGCGGCGGTGTATGTCCTTGTTCGGGGCTTTGCTGGCACCTCGGGGTCGGGTACCGGGTGATGCGATG
>NZ_JAPFQV010000132.1:0-1478 GCF_033804685.1 Micromonospora sp. RTP1Z1 | reverse complement strand
CCCGAAATGCATTTAGGTGCAGCGTCGCGTGTTTCTTGCCGGAGGTAGAGCACTGGATGATCTAGGGGGCCCACAAGCTTACCGAAATCAGCCAAACTCCGAATGCCGGTAAGTGAGAGCGCGGCAGTGAGACTGCGGGGGATAAGCTTCGTAGTCGAGAGGGAAACAGCCCAGATCACCAGCTAAGGCCCCTAAGCGTGTGCTAAGTGGAAAAGGATGTGGGGTCGCACAGACAACCAGGAGGTTGGCTTAGAAGCAGCCACCCTTTAAAGAGTGCGTAATAGCTCACTGGTCAAGTGGTTCCGCGCCGACAATGTAGCGGGGCTCAAGCACACCGCCGAAGCTGTGGCATTCACATTTCAACCTCGCTTGGACTTGATTCCTTGTGCAGGTGTGTGGATGGGTAGGGGAGCGTCGTGCCGCGGGTGAAGCAGCGGGGTGACCCAGTTGTGGACGCGGCACGAGTGAGAATGCAGGCATGAGTAGCGAAAGAAGGGTGAGAAACCCTTCCGCCGGATGACCAAGGGTTCCAGGGCCAGGCTAATCCGCCCTGGGTGAGTCGGGACCTAAGGCGAGGCCGAGAGGCGTAGTCGATGGACAACGGGTTGATATTCCCGTACCCGCGAAAGAACGACCCTGACGAACCTCGTTGTGCTAACCACCCGAACTTGGTGACGTCTTCGGACTGATCTGGGGGAGCGTGGGAACCTGACGGGTAGTAGTCAAGCGATGGGGTGACGCAGGAAGGTAGCTGAGCCCGGCCGGTGGTTGTGCCGGGGTAAGCGTGTAGGCCGTACCGTAGGCAAATCCGCGGTGCATGAAGGCTGAGACGTGATGCCGAGCCGATTCAGGTGAAGTCAGTGATCCTATGCTGCCGAGAAAAGCCTCTAGCGAGTTCTTAGCGGCCCGTACCCCAAACCGACACAGGTGGTCAGGTAGAGAATACCAAGGCGACGGGCGAACTGTGGTTAAGGAACTCGGCAAATTGCCCCCGTAACTTAGGGAGAAGGGGGGCCGGAGACGTGAAACCCCACGCGGGTGGAGCGTTGTATGGCCGCAGAGAGCAGGGGGAAGCGACTGTTTACTAAAAACACAGGTCCATGCGAAGAAGTAATTCGATGTATATGGACTGACGCCTGCCCGGTGCTGGAACGTTAAGGGGACCTGTTAGCTCTTCGGGGCGAAGCGGAGAACTTAAGCGCCAGTAAACGGCGGTGGTAACTATAACCATCCTAAGGTAGCGAAATTCCTTGTCGGGTAAGTTCCGACCTGCACGAATGGCGTAACGACTTCCCCACTGTCTCAACCACAGGCCCGGCGAAATTGCACTACGAGTAAAGATGCTCGTTACGCGCGGCAGGACGGAAAGACCCCGGGACCTTTACTATAGCTTGACATTGGTATTTGAATTAGCTTGTGTAGGATAGGTGGGAGCCGGTGAAGTCCATACGCCAGTATGGGTGGAGGCAATCTTGAAA
>NZ_JAPFQV010000131.1:0-1513 GCF_033804685.1 Micromonospora sp. RTP1Z1 | reverse complement strand
CTAGTACGGCAGCCGCCAATTGCTAGCTGACCAGGGCGTAGTCCCGGTTCAGCCGTGTGCGTTGGTGGAACCAGCGTGCGCGGGCCTGGTGACGGCGTCGCCAGTTGAGCCAGTGCGTGTCGTGGCCGGGTGGTTTCGGTTGGTGGAGGGCGTTGGCGAGGAGTCGTTTGACCTCGGGGACGGTCAGCGGGATCATTCCGGGCTCGGGTGGCGGCGGCTGGTCCGGTGTGCTCGGCGGCGGTGCCTGGGTGTCGGTGCGGTCGGTGAGGTGGGCGGCGGTGACCGCGCAGACGGCGAGGGCGGCCATGACCAGCACGGTGTGCCGCGCGATCGCGGTGTAGAGCCTCGCCTGGCACTGGTCCAGGCCGAAGTGGTCCTTGCTGAACTCGAAATCCTCCTCGACCGGCCAGCGCAGCCCTGCGGCGCGGATCAGCCTCGTCTTGGTCAGGGGTTGCCCCTCGGGCACATGGCAGTAGTGGAAGGCCAGCTCGCCGCTGCGCAGGTGACGGCGGACCAGCAGGTGATGCCGCGGCGAGGCGGTGGCGATCCACGCCCAGGCGTACCAGCGTTGTCCCTTTGATCCGGTACCGGCCGAGCGGACCTCCCACCGTTGCTTGTCCTTGGCCAGCAGCGTGACGGCCTGCGCGCAGGTCAGCTTCGTCTCGGAGGGCAGGTCGATCATGAAAGTGGAGGCGACTCGCAGCACGTACGCCTGCCCGTATTGCTCGAAGAACTCCCGCAACTGTGTGCAGTTGCCGTACACCTCGTCGCCGCAGGCGAAGTCGAACGCCAGGCCGTCGGCGAACGCATCAGCACAGATATCGATGGCCAACTGGCCCTTGGTGCGGAACTCCACCTCCGGCGGCAGCCCCATACCGGCCGAGGCCTGCGGGTCGGTGATGTGCTCGGCCGGGATCCACTGACGCGCCCCGATCAACGCGTGCCCCGTCTTCTCCCGAACGTAGGACAGGTGCACGGTGTTGATTCCGTTCGCGACTCGACCCGCGCACCCCATGTACTGCCGCTTCACCCCACACGTCGCGACGCCCTGCTTCGGCTGGCCCGTCTCGTCCAACGCCCCGACCACCAACCCACGCCGCCGCCGACGACCCGCCGCCGCGTCCAGACCCCCGGCCACGAACCGCCGAATGTGGGCCATCGCGGCCGTCGTGTCCCACACCGCCCGGTTCAACAACCGCTGCGTACGGTCCGGCGTGGCGTCCCCGACCTGCTCAGCGATGCTCCACCCGTTCCGCTTCGGCACCCGACTGACCAACGCCGAGATGTACCTGCCCGCGTGCTGCCACGTCTGCGTCCGCACAAAACACGACCGCAGCTCCTCCAACAGCTCGGCCCGTTCCCGCACCGCACGCCCGGCCGCTACCCTGGCAGCAGCAGCCGCCTTCGATCTTGTAGTCCTCACAAACACATGATCGACAGGCGGCTGCGTCCACTTCGCACGCCCCCACCGCATCCCGCGAGGTCAGACCGCCAATGGCGGCTGCCGTACTAG
>NZ_JAPFQV010000130.1:0-1527 GCF_033804685.1 Micromonospora sp. RTP1Z1 | reverse complement strand
GGTTCCGGTCCCGCAAGACATCCCATGAGCTTGAATGTCAAGCAGCGACCTCGGTGAGGTGGTGTGACCACGCGGTCGCCTCGTCGTAAGGAATGCCGGTCTTGAGGCATCCGTGCAGGATGCCGACGAGCCGGTTGGCGAGCTGCCGCAGCGCGGCGTTGTAACTGGCTCCGCGGGCGCGTTGCCGGTCGTAGTAGGCGCGGGCGCCAGGCGAGACCTTCAACGCGGAGAACGCCTGCGCCATCAGAGCGTCGACGAGCCGGTCGTTGTGCACGAACCGGGCGGCGACGGTCTTCTTCTTGCCGGACGCGCGGGTGATCGGGCTGGTCGCGGCGTAGTTCTTGCGGGCCTTCGCAGTGGCGTACCGGTCGTGGTCGTCACCGAACTCGGCGAGCACCCGGGCGCCGAGGACGGCACCCAGTCCGGGCTGAGACAGGATGATCTCAGCGTCCGGGTGCCGGCCAAAAGAGGCCTCCACCTGCCCTTGCAGGGCTTTGACCTGCTCGTTGTGGGTGACCAGCAACGCGACCAGAGCACGCGCCGACACGGCGTAGGCGGCGGTGACCACCGCAGGCTGACCGAGGTGTTCGGCACGCAGCACGGCCTGGATCGCCGTGGCCTTGGCCGCGACGTCACGGCGACGGGCCCGCTTGAGGGCCGCGCTGATTTGGTTGATGCTCAGCCGGGCAGCGCTCGCCGGGTCGGGGGCCTTGGCGAGCAGTTCCAGGGTGTCGGCGGCGTCGAGGTCCTCGAACGCGTCCAGCGCGGCCGGGAAATACTCCCGCAGCGCGTGCCGCAGCCGCTGCACCGCGCGGGTCCGTTCCCAGATCAGAGTCTTGTGCATCCGGGTGACGACCTTGACTGCCTCCGCATCAGCACTGTCTCCGGCCATCGGGCGCAGCTGATGCGAGTCGGTACGCACCATGTCCGCCAGCATGTGCGCGTCCGCCGCATCGCTCTTGGCCCCGGACACCGCTAGGCGTTCCCGGTATCGGGCCGCCTGCAACGGATTCACCGCATACACCGTGTATCCCGCGGCGACCAGCGCCTGCACCCACGGACCCCGATCGGTCTCGATACCGATCTTCACCCGCGCGGCGACACCATCGGCGTTGATGTCGTCACCGAGCGCCTGACCGATCATCGCGTGCAGCCGTGTCATGCCCGCCATGCCTTCCGGCAGCCGGGCCTTCGACAGTCTGCGGCCGGACGAGTCCATCAGCTCAACGTCGTGGTGGTCCTCCGCCCAGTCATCTCCTATGAACAGCAACGCCTCTCCCACCTGTCGATCCGATCACCGCCGGTAGCCAGGAGGAGAACCATCAGCGACCTAATGAAGCAGTGCTCACGCCGCAACCGGGCGGGCACGACATCCCATCAGCGATCAACTCTCCACACCGACCAACAGCGGCACGATCTTGCGTCAGGACTCAACGTCCAGGACAACCGAGTGCTCGTCTGCCGGCGGCTACCTATCCACCAGGAGTCTGCCGGATGGCTCGCTCCCAGAACTCATTAGGACAACCG
>NZ_JAPFQV010000129.1:0-1569 GCF_033804685.1 Micromonospora sp. RTP1Z1 | reverse complement strand
ATGCAATCCCGGGATGAATCTGGCGGGTTCCCGATCTGCTGGCCAGGTGGTGTCCGGCATGGATGGCGACGTGAGCCTGGTCTGCTGCTCTCGTATGGAACAGGGGAAGGCGCGTTCGGATACTGCTGCCTCCGGGTGGCGACAGGGAGTGTCTCCAGCGGCGCAAACCGTGAGGGATTGAGTACCGTCGCCGAGCGTGCTGGCGGACCGGCTCGTAGTAGTGGTGAAGCCGCTGTAACGGTGGTGGAGCGAAGGGGCCGGGTCGTTCGTGGTCTGTTCGTCTGATCAACCGGCGTTCCCGGGAGGAGTCACGTGGATAGACAGAAGTCACTGGAGGGTAAGCCGTTTGAAATCTCCAAACAGGAAGTGTGGGAGGCTTACCGGCAGGTGAAGGCCAATAAGGGCGCAGCCGGAGTGGATGGAGTGACTATCGAGGAGTTCGAGTCGGATCTGAAGAACAACCTGTTCAAGATCTGGAATCGGATGTCGTCGGGGTCCTATTTTCCGCCTCCGGTGAAGGCGGTGGAGATACCGAAATCGCATGGCGGCGGCACCAGGGTTTTAGGGGTGCCAACTGTCGCGGACAGGATCGCCCAGACGGTGGTATCGCGCAGGCTGGAGGCGAAGGTCGAACCGATCTTCCATCCAGACTCCTACGGATACCGGCCGAGAAGGTCGGCGCTGGACGCGGTGGGAGCATGCCGGCAACGCTGCTGGGACTTCAACTGGGTCATCGACCTGGACGTCGAGAAGTTCTTCGACAGCGTCGATCATGCTCTCATGGTCAAGGCGGTGCAGGTTCACACCGATGTTCCGTGGGTGGTGCTGTATGTCAAGCGGTGGCTGGTCGCGCCGCTACAGCTACCTGACGGGACCTTGCAGCGGCGAGACCGGGGGACTCCGCAGGGTTCCGCGGTGTCGCCAGTGCTGGCGAACCTGTTCATGCACTACGCGTTCGACGCGTGGATGGCCCGGGAGCATCCGGGTGTCCCGTTCGAAAGGTATGCAGATGATGCGGTGGTGCATTGCGTGAACCGAGGCCAGGCCGAGCGCCTGGTCGAGGCGATCGCGGACAGGATGGGTCAGGTCGGGCTGCGGTTACATCCCGACAAGACCAAGATCGTGTACTGCAAGGACGCGAACCGGCGCGCAACATATGAGCACACCGCGTTCACGTTCCTTGGATACACGTTTCGCGCCAGGGGCGCGCGTAACGAACGTGAGAGCAAGACCTTCACGTCGTTCGCGCCCGCGATCAGCAAGGAAGCCCTGAAGAAGATCAGCGGGACAGTTCGCCGATGGCGACTGGACCGCAAAACCGGCCAGACCCTCGCCGACCTCGCACGGTGGATCAACCCGATCGTGCGCGGCTGGATGCAGTACTACGGGCGGTTCAACCGCTCCGCACTGTATCCGTTCCTGCAACGCATCAACGCCTACCTGATGCGGTTCCTGCGCCACAAGTTCAAGCGAGTTCGATCCTTCAAGAAGGCCAAGGCGGGCTGGCAGCGCATCATCGACCAGTACCCGAAAGCCTTCGCCCACTGGGCATGGGTCAACGCCTTCTAG
>NZ_JAPFQV010000128.1:0-1673 GCF_033804685.1 Micromonospora sp. RTP1Z1 | reverse complement strand
GCGCGGATCGCGGCAGATGGGTGCACTGGCCTGTTCGTTTGTGCGCCTCTCTGAACGAGAACCACTGCCCGGTCAAGGATTGCCTTCCGTCCCTGCCGCAGGCTCGTGGATCGCCGGCGTGTGGCGGTGTTGCCTGGGTTCGCGAGGGCGCTGAATCGGCACGGCTGGTGGTGAGTGGTCGGCGCGTAGGGCCATGGCGAAGGTGATCGCGCCGAGGGCGGCCAGGGTTGCTATCACGGCGAAGACTGTGCGTAGCCCGCTGAGTTGCAACGCCGGTCCGGCGGCGGTGTATCCGACGAATGCGGCTAGGTTTTCGGTGGTCGTCACTGCGGTCATCACGTGAGGTCGGATAGGTGCCGGGGAGCGTAGGGTGACGCGGGTGTTGACCGTTGCGGCTAGCAACGGCGTGGCCAGTCCTACCAGGAACAGTCCGCTGGCCATGACGAATGTCTGGTCGACGAGTAGTAGCCACAGCGGGGCGCATTGCAGCAGGGCGGCGCCGGTGAGGGCGGTGTTGTTCATCCGGCCCAGGCTGGTGACGGCCACCAGGCTGCCGATGGCGAGGCCGGCGCCGTTTGCCGCGGTGAGTAGCCCTAGCGTCCGAGGGTCGCCTCCCAGGTCATCCAGGACCAGCACTGGCAGGCAGATGAACACAGCGGGGACCGAGATGGTCACCAACGTCTGGGCGAGCACGAAGAGCCGAAGTGCTCGGTGGCGAAGCGCGTGGCGTAGGCCCGCGAACGTGTCGCCCTGCTCGTCGCTCACACGATGGGACTCCCTGTGCGCGCCTGCCACGACGGTGGCGGGCGGCCGGACGAAGGCGACCAGGATGACGTAGGAGATGAGGTACGTGCCGGCGTCGATCCAGAGGACCTGGGCTGGCCCGAGCAGGGCGATGAGTAGGCCGCCGAGAGCGGGCCCGGCGAGGGCGGCGACTCTGGTCGCACCGTCGATCAGGCTGTTGGCCCGGGCGAGCAGTTTCTCGTCGGTGCCCCGTGTCGGGCCGAGGAGGTCGGCCAGGATGAGCCGCTGCGAGGAGACGTAAGGAGCGGTGAACGCACCGAGACTGAACGAGACCGCCAGCAGGGCCGGCAGGCTCAGCCATCCCGCCTGATGCAGCAGCGGAATCAGCGCCATCAGCGGCACGCGCGCCGCGTCGCAGATCAGCATCGTGCGCCGCACACCGAGCCGGGCCACAACCCTGCCGCTGGGCAGGCCCAGTGTCACGACGCCGAGGAACTCTGCGGCCAGGACCGCGCTCATCTTCACCGGCGAGCCGGTGGTCACCAGAACGAACCACGGCAGCGCCAGGAGGGTGAGCCAGGAGCCGAAGGTGGACAGCAGCTTCGCGACGAACAGGGCGAGCAGTCCTGGTGTGCGCAACATCAGCTTGGACCGTCGTGCGTGGGGACGGCGTACCCGAAGAAGGCGACGCGGCGGGCGTGCGCCTTACGGGGCCGTGTGGCGGCGGTGTACTCGCCGATGAGGGCTTTGATGCGCTCAGTTACCTCGACCAGCTCGTCGGGGTCGAGGTAGCCGATGTCTTCGCCGACCCACGCCGCTTCCTGCCAGGCGGTGTCGAAGTCGTCCTGGTGGCGTTGGTAGGCGTCCAGGGCGGCGAGCCGCTGGGCGATGAACTGCTCTCGCAGCGCCCGGGAGGCGGCGACGAACTC
>NZ_JAPFQV010000127.1:0-1806 GCF_033804685.1 Micromonospora sp. RTP1Z1 | reverse complement strand
CTGAGACGAAACTCGGCCTCAGCCACGTGTGCGGCAGCGTCCCGGCGGAGCCGGGACACGGTGGTTTCCGGGCATGGTGGTGGGCTTGCCGCTGGTGGCGGGGTGCGGCAAGCTGGGTGCTGGTGGGAAGAGCGACCACGTTGTCGGCCCCGCGGGGTCTGACCTTTCGCCGGAAACGGCCTTGTCGGCGTTCTTCCCACCCCTATATGTGCGCGCTGGTGGTGGGCCTTTCAGCCGGCGGCCTCACCGCTCTCGCCGTCACCGGGATCCCCGCTGTCCGGGCTGTCGCCGTCGTCGTGGTCGGTGAGGATGATCTTCTTGCCCGACAGGGCTTCGAGCTGGGCGATCAGCCGGCGGGTGTGGGTTTGCTGGTCGACGCCGCGGGTGTAGTAGTCCTGGCCGAGATCGGTGTAGGGCTGCCCGGTGGACAGGACGGTCCAGATGACCTTGATTAGGGTGTGCGCGACGGCGAACGCGGCTTTCTTCCCGGCGGTTTTGTTCGCCCGGCCGCCGAAGCGGCGGTGCAGCCGGTGGAACCGCGCCCCGATCCGGGTACGAGTCCGGGATGCGGCGAGGGCCGCCTCGATGAGGATCGACTGGACGTGGGTGTTGCCCTTGCGGTGCCGGGCCTTGCGACGCCGGCCGGCGGACTCGTTGTTCCCGGGGGCGAGCCCGGCCCACGCGGCCAGATGCTTCGCGGACGGGAACCGGCCCATGTCCACGCCGATCTCGCTGACGATCACCGCGGCGACCCGTTCCCCGATCCCGGGGATACTGCTCAGCAGCCGGATCTGCTCGGCGAACGGCGCGACCAGCCCGCACTCCCCGACCGCGGCCCGCCGGGTGGTGCCGGCGGTGCCGGCGTGGCCGATCTTCTCCTTGACCTGGGTGATCATCTGGTCGAGGTGATCAAGCCGGGCCAGGTGGAACCCGATCATCTGACCATGATGGGCGGTGAACCTGCCGGCCAGAGCCAGCCGCAGATCGTCGGCCTTGTTCCGCAGCACCCCGCGGGCCAGCCCGGCCAACACGCGCGGGTCGCGTTCCCCGGCCACCAGAGCATCCAGCATCGCCCGGCCCGACACGCCGAACGTGTCCGACGCGACGACGTCCAGCTTGACCCCGGCCGCCTCGAGGACTTTGAGCAGCCGCTGCTTCTCCCGGCTGCGTTCCTCGGTCAGCTTCGTCTGATACCGGGTCAGGTCCCGGATCTCACGGATGTCATCCGGCGGCAGGAAACTACCCCGCAGCAGCCCGACCTCCAACAGCCGCGCCAGCCACTGCGAGTCCTTGACGTCCGTCTTACGACCCGGCACGGCTTTGACGTGCGCGGCGTTGACCACGTCGATCGTCAAGCCCGGCCCACCGGCCTCCCGTAACGCGGAGTACACCGGCCACCAGTACGGGCCGGTCGACTCCATCGCCACATGCGTCACCCCGTGTTCGACCAGCCATGACGCCATCGCCAGCAACTCCGCGTAGAACGTGCGGAACGTGCGCGTGGTCTCCCGCCGTGCCACCCGCCGCGGATCTGGGGTCCGCACACTCACCGTGATCTGCTTCTTATGCACATCGATCCCTGCGACATGCGAGTACAACACGTCCAAACGAGCCTCCAGCTCCGTCCCGATCACCGGCCAGGGACGGCGCCGCTCGCAGAGCCCGTCATAGACTCATGACACTGAGACACGTGCACGGGGGGCAACAACCTGGGGTACCAGGGACGGGCTCCCACACCATTCTTGGTTTCAGGCACCGCGAGGGCACCAAGCGCAACCGGCGACGGCGAGCGACACCGCCGACCCG
>NZ_JAPFQV010000125.1:0-1930 GCF_033804685.1 Micromonospora sp. RTP1Z1 | reverse complement strand
AGGTCGGGTCGCCCGGGGGGATTTCACCCCCGGGCTCCCACGGAACCGTGCGTAACAGTCTCCCGTTACACGGCTCTTGTCATCCTGATCACCAGAAGCGCGGTGTCCATGCCCAGTGGGCGAAGAGCCTCGGGTACTGGCGGGTGATGCGCTGCCAGCACTGTTGGGCCTTCCTGAACGGCCGCAGTCGTTTGTACTTCTTGCGGATCCAGCGCACCAGGTAGGCGTTGATGCGTTCCAGGAGGGGCAGCAAAGCGGAGCGGTAGTACGCCCCGTAGTACTGCAGCCAGCCGCGCACGATCGGGTTTATCTTTCGTGCCAGCTCGGCGAAGGTGTGGCCGATCCGCAGGTGGATCCGCCAGGAGCGGACTTGCCCACTGATCTTCTTCAGGGCTTCCTTGCTGATCGCGGGCAGGAAGTTGGTGAAGTTCTTCCCCTTCCTGCTGCGCGCCTTACGGGCTTGGAACGTGAACCCCAGGAAGGTGAACGACGTGTGCTCGTACGAGCCGCGCCGGTTGCCGTCCTTGCAGTACACGATCTTGGTCTTGTCGGGGTGCAGCCGCAGCCCGACCTCGTCCATCCTGTTCCCGAGTGCCGCCAGCACCTGGCGGGCCTGGCGCTCGCTGACGCAGTGCACGACCGCGTCATCGGCATAGCGTTCGAACTGCACGTCCGGAAAGTTCCGGGCGAGCCAGGTGTCGAACGCGTAGTGCATGAACAGGTTCGCCAGCACGGGCGAGACCGCGGACCCCTGCGGGGTCCCCCGGTCCCGCTCCTGCAAGGTCCCGTCGGACAGTTGCAGCGGCGCTTGGAGCCACCGCTTGACATACAACGTCACCCAGACGGCGTCGGTGTGAGCCTGGACAGCCTTGACGATGAGGTCCCACCGGACGCTGTCGAAGAACTTCTGAATGTCAAGATCGATCACCCAGTCTTTCTTCCAACACCGTTGCCGGCAACGCTGGACCGCATCCAGGGCCGCCCGATTCGGCCGGTAACCGTAGGAATCCTCGTGAAATATGGGATCCACACGAATTCCCAAGTGCCTGGCTACCACCGTCTGCGCGACCCGGTCGGCGACGGTGGGGACGCCGAGCATCCTCGTGCCGCCGCCGTGCTGTTTCGGAATCTCCACCGCTCGCACCGGAGGCGGGAAGTACGTCCCCGACGACATCCGATTCCAGATCTTGTAAAGGTTGCCCTCCAGATCGGCCTCGAAGTCGGCAATGGACTGCCCGTCCACCCCCGGCGCGCCCTGATTTCGCTTCACCTCACGAAACGCCTCCCAGACCTCCCACTTCGAAATCTCAAACGGCTTCTCTGGTGACTTCAGCTTGTCCATCGGCTCCTCCCGAACAACGTCCGGTTGACCAGACACACACAGCCACGGATGACCCGGCCCCTTCGCTCCACCCCCATTACAAGGGCTTCAGCACTACTACGAGCCGGTCCGCCAGCACGCCTCGCGACGGTACTCAACCCCTTGCGGTGTCAGCCGCTTGAAGCACTCCCTCTCGCACCCCATCCCGGGGCAACGGTGTCGAGACATGCCTTCCCACGTTCCATGCAAGAGCGGCAGATCAGGCTCACGTCACCTCCATGCCGGACACCACCTGGCCAGTAAACGGGTATCCGCCAGGCTCTTCCCGGGATCAACAAGGCACCCCGGTTTTGATGCCACCTAGAGTTAAATAACGACACGTCGTCAGTGATTCGCTCGCGCTCGTCTTCCTGATCCCCACCTGACACTTCAATCAGTGCCTTTTCCACATCGCTCACCACGGTCGCGTTACCACTTCCGCAGCATGTGGCGGTTTGGAACCTCCCCCCGCAGGGCGACTCCGAAGGGCCAACCTTCATCTCCTGCACAGCACCGCATAAAGTCGCTCTACCTACATCAAGCTCCTCCTTGCGTTCGTGGCACACCTTG
>NZ_JAPFQV010000124.1:0-1958 GCF_033804685.1 Micromonospora sp. RTP1Z1 | reverse complement strand
TCAGTAGGCGGAGTTGAGGGTGGTGCCGTCGTCCCACCTGTTGTTCTGCCACAGGTTGCCCGGACGGTTGGGGTCGAAGCCGGTGACCGGACCGTAGTATCCGCATTTGCCGTTGTTACCGCGTTGGACGACGTTGTTGCTGAAGACCACGTGATCGGTGTGGTACGGCTTCGACGGACCGTCACCGCCGTAGACGCAGAACGAGATCTCCGTGTTCGCACCCAACAGGTTACGGTCGACCAGGACGGTGGAGATCGGCTCGAAGTCACCGAACAGGTTGACGTCCCCCGAGCAGCCACCACCTGCGCCGTCTCCCGGGCTGTCACAGACAATCGAGTTGTTCACCAACGTCACCCCCTTACCGCCGTTGGACAGGAAACCCCCCAGGTGCGCCGAACTGCCAGGATTGATCTTCTGGCCATGCAGCCAGGAATCCCGCACCACACAGTTCCACCAGCAACTCACGCTGGTCTGACCACCATGGATGTTCGAGCGCAGGATCGTCATGTTGGTGTGCCAGACCGCCGGCTGCTCCACGAGCCCGCCATCGACCTCGGAATCTTCCAACGTGAAGGAGTAATTCAGCTCCTCATCGTTGGAGATCGTCCCGTTGACCTTGCTCTTACGGATGATCACGCCTGAGGTCAACAGCCGCAGATCGCAGTTCACAATCTTCGAATCGATGATCCTCGCCGCCTTCGGCGTGGAGTCCGTCATCGTGCACGGGCCGGCATACGTGGTCAACAAGGTACCGACAGGGACCCCCGTGGTACCCGGCCCCGGCCAACAGCCACCCGACCCATTCGACCCACCCGGAACATGCGGCCTCCCGACAGGACACCGCACCCCCGGCGACACACTCACCGACGGCGAAACCGACGGCGACCCACCAGCCGACGACGTCACCGACCCCGACGCACTCGGCGACGGCACCGCCGTCACCGACCCAGAAACACTCGGCGTCGGACGCGCGGTGGCGGTGGGACTGGGGGGCGCCGGGGTGGGCGTGGCCGAGGCACGGGGTTTGAAGACCACATCCACCCAGTAGTTCGTGGCCTGGTAGCTGCGCCTCGGGAACCCGCTCTCGCCGTACTTGTATGCGCCGTTGGGGCGGTACGCGCCGTCGGCCGGGGCGCTCAGCGGGCCACTACTGTGGCGCGCCGAGAAGTAGTTGTTGTCGGCGGAGTAGCCGCCTACCCGGGTGTGGTAGGACGCCACGTAGACAGCATTCGCTCTGATGGTCACCGGACGCGAGAAGGCTGCATACTGCCAGCCGGATCTGGTCTCGTTCTCGAATTGGACCCTGGCCAGCCGCGACCCGTCGGCCGTCCAGAGACTCCCGTGATGCACCCCGGTATTCGACTCGGACTTGTAGTAGCGGACACCGTGAATCTCGCCGTCCCGGTCTGCAGTGAACCGGACGCCCAACTCCACCGCCTGCGCATCGCGGTGGGCAATGATCTTTGGCGTGGCCGAGTCGTTCCAGAGCGAGTACGTGCCCTGCCGGTCGAGGAGCCCGGTCGCGGCGGACGCGAGATTCAGTGCCACCATCCCGGACAGCGCCACCGCGCCGGCAACGGCTAGCGCGATGACAGTTCTGGCCTGCCGAACCACCAACGTATCCCCTCTGCCACCCGGTGCTGCGCACCCCGCTCTCCCGCATGGCCGGGTCCTTGCCCTGCGGCACGCTCCTGCCACAGGGTAGGTGCACAACGGTCATGGCGGAGCAATTTGCCACGATCGGCATGTCGCGTTATGCATGCAGCAAGGCGGACAATGGGGGCTCAGCGAAGTTAGTGGGGGTTGAGGTGTCCGCGGCTTTTCCGGGTGGTGCGCAGCGTGTTCGTAGGCGTTGGTTGATGGGGTTGCGGAAGCCGTAGGCGTTGCGGGCGACGGTTTTGATGACTCGGTTGGTGCCTTCGGATCCGGCGTTGGTGATTCCGGTGCGGATGAACGCC
>NZ_JAPFQV010000123.1:0-2770 GCF_033804685.1 Micromonospora sp. RTP1Z1 | reverse complement strand
TGGCAGCAGCAGCCGCCTTCGATCTTGTAGTCCTCACAAACACATGATCGACAGGCGGCTGCGTCCACTTCGCACGCCCCCACCGCATCCCGCGAGGTCAGACCGCCAATGGCGGCTGCCGTACTAGTGCTTCTTCGATGAACTCGCGGGTTTCGTCGTCGAATTGGTCGTTGCGGTTCGTCAGCTTGTGCGACTGAAACGTTGAAGGGGTGGCGAAGTCGTCGACGTCGAGCCGTTCGAACAGGGCGCGGCGCTGCCCGGGCCAGTCGGCTGCGAGATCTTCTGCTTTCACCTCGATGTATCGCCTGCCCGTCAGGTCGACCGTGTTCTTCCAGGTGAGCCATCGGTGGTAGACCGGCTTGAGGTAGGCGAGCGCGCCGTCGACGGTGGGCGGTGCCCATGGCTGGGCCAGGTGGGATGCGAGCACTGAGACCGGGTGACGCTTGATGTGCACGATGGTCGCTTCGGGGACCAGTTCCCAGAGGAACTCCATGCACAGCAGGTTGAACGGTGTCTTCTCGCACCAGGTCGGCTTGCCCGCGTCGGCGGCTGCTCCGCCGAACATGGTGTCGATCAGGCCCCGCAAGATTCCGAGCAGTTCGCCCCGGTCGCTGAAATACCTGGGAAGTACCCGCCGGCGGCTCAGCGGCTCGAACGGCCCGGCAGGCCGGTCGGCGTTCCCGAAGCCTTCCGCGGGCGCAGGTTCGTCGTATGTGTACGCGATCAACTGCGGCCAGAGCTGTTGCACCGCGTCCCGGTAGCGCCGCTCGCCGACCAGCTCGGGAACGGTTTTGCCGCGATCGTCGCGCCGGCCGGGCACTCGTACGGTGAGGAAGTCGCTCAGTCGGTGCAGGGCGTCCTCACCGACGGTGGGGTCGTATCGATCGGTGAGCGCGTCGGCCAGGTCCCGCAGGCCACCCGGGTCGATGAGAAACCGGGTCTCCATGGGAATCCGATGGATCAGCGGATGTTCGCCGATGATGTCGGCGATCCGTGACGTTCCCGAACGACCCGTACCCGCAACGAAGATCGGTGAGGGGAAAGGCATGGCGAGCAGTCAAACTCTCAGCCCGGCGCCTGTGCAAGCCATTTATCCCCTTCACCCGCTGCTACGGGCCGGACCCGCACCCGTCGCGCCGAGTGCGTGCCGGACGGCCGCCTCCAACAAGCGAGCAACGAATTATCGAAGCTTCCCAACGCGCCGCATCCCTCACACACTGATGCACTGATCTCGGCATGTGCGTGCGTGGCTGCCGCTGCCGCTGCCGCTGCCGCTGCCGCTGCCGCTGCGGCTCGCCGTCGGTGCTGCCTGGGCAAGGGCGCGGGAGCCCTCGCGCAAGCTCAGCGGTTGCTGGTCGTCGTGTTCCGAAGCATGGTGGTAAGTTCGCGCGCCCGCCGTTCGCCGGGAAAGTCAGGGGTAAACAGTCCGGGCAGCAGAGCAATGCCAAAACCGGCAAGGACCGGGATCAGCAGGAAAATCGTGATTCCGAGTGAGGCTGTCAGGCCGTCGTCGGTCCACCGCAGCCGGATCGGCGCTTGCGCGATCCACTTGCGGCCTAGCGCCAGACCGGCTAGGGCGGTCAGCCCGTACGCCGAGGCGAACAGGCGGGCAGGCAACGTGCCTGGGCGAGCAAGACCGACAACGAACAACGCGGACAAGGCCACGGCCAGCAGCGTGACTACCAGAACGGCGGCAGTCGCGATCCTGCGACGTCTGCGGTACTCACTGCCACGTCCATGCCATGTTCCGCCAACGAACGGTGCAAGAACGATAGGGCCGTTGGGGGTCGCGATGGTTCGGACGTATCTGCCCCGGTCGGCATTGGGCGCCCCGCGCTTCACAAGCCGGAGGGTACAGCGTGAGCACGCCGAGGGGACGGGCCGGCGTCGGCAGACGTCCTCATCTCGGCATGTGCGTATGCCGGCCGAGTCAGCACTTCGTGACGCCGCGTAGCACGCGGAACGCGGCAGATTCGGATGAGCGCTGGGGTGGGCTCGCAGCCACACGCCCGCTCAGCAGTCAAACACCGACCAGCAGATGTCGTTCCGCAACCGCTGGTCATCGAGCACGAGCTCGCGAATCGCCTCCGGGAGTTGGTCACGCTGCCATCGGCACTCGAGTCGCCCTACGGCATCGCTCTCGCCTTCCGGCGCGGCAGCACGTGCGGCCTTGATCGCATAGGCGGCCGCACCGAGTTCGTGCGCGGCGACGTGTGCGACGGCCCCCGCCTGGCCAGCAGCGTACGCGGCATGCCGTGCTGCCCCACGCAGGTCTCTGGCCGCGCCCATTGCATGGCCGCCCGCCGCGCGAGCCTGCATCATCTTGACCTCACCACGCACCCAGGCGCGGGCCTGCTCGATCGCTTCACGTGGTCGTGGGTCCTCAGGCTGAACCGACTCGAACAGGTGAAGGACGTGCTCCGCGCACGACGCCGCCCAAAGAGCGAGGAGATGATGATCCGAATCAGTGAGGGTCCCACCGCGACGAAGCGTGATGAAGCGAGGGTCCCGAACCTTCGGGAGGATCATGGTTGGTCGCTCCTTCTAAGGGGACGGACCGCGTCTTCAACCGTAGCGTCGTTCGAGCACCAGAGCCTTCGGGCGTCGTGCGCCCTGACCCGGGATCCCCTCACACATCCTGTACTCGGCATGTGCGTATGCCGGCCGAGTCAGCACTTCGTGACGCCGCGTAGCGCGCGGATCGCGGCAGATGCGGATGTCCGATCATGGTTGGTTGATCGCGCCGGGCGGGGCCTCGCTCGAGGTGTTC
>NZ_JAPFQV010000122.1:0-2823 GCF_033804685.1 Micromonospora sp. RTP1Z1 | reverse complement strand
GGACGGATAGTGCCGCGGCCGGGCGGTGGGCAGGTGATCGTCAACGGTGGCCGGGGTGGCGGATGCGGCGACGCCGGCGACAAGGTATACAGACAGGGTTGGGCCTTCGGTCGTGCTGGTTTAGTCGGCTTTGCTCGTACCGAAGGCCCTTCCCCATGTCACGCCGCCACGCCGGACACGCGAGATCATCGATCTCAACCGGGCCCCAGCGGCGGCCTCAACCCCTTATTTACCAGGCTCTAAGGGATGTCTCGTAACCCCGATGTCTGTCCGTTGAGGACGATCATCGAGGATGCCTGGGTGCAGGTGATCTCCGCAGCGCGCGCCGAGTGGATCTTCCCGTTCACGGGGTTGCAACCCGCCCAGTTCCGCAAGCTGGTCCGCCTGGTCGCCGAGCGAGGCGGGGTCACGATCGCTGACGGTCGGCCGGGCCGGCAGTGGGCCCTTGACCTGCCGGACCGTGTGCTGTTGGTGGCCGTGTACTGGCGCACCAACCTGACCATGCGCCAGATCGGCCCGCTGTTCGGGGTGTCGCACTCCGCGGCGCACCGGGTCATCGACTCTCTCGGCCCGCTGCCGGCCCTCGCCCCCGTGCGTCGGCGTCCGGTCGACCAGATCGCCATCGTCGACGACAGCCCGATCCCCACCCGGGACCACCGCCTTGCCGCCCGGAGCAAGAACTACCGCTACTCGACCAACCTGCAGGTCGCCATCGACGCCAGCACACGTCTCGTCGTCGCCGTCGGCGACCCGCAGCCGGGAAACCGCAACGACACCATCGTCTACCGCACCTCAGGCATCGACCAGAAGCTCGCGGGCCGACCTGTGATGGCCGACGGCGCCTACCGCGGCAACCCGGAAGTGATCATCCCGTACCGCAAGCCCTCTGACGGCAGCGAACTACCGGCCTGGAAGGAAGAGCTCAACACCCAGCACCGCACCGTCCGCGCCGGGGTCGAACACGCCCTGGCCAGGATGAAGTGCTGGAACATCCTGCGGGACTACCGCCGAGCCGCCCACACCTTGATCGATACCGCTTCCGGCATCGCCCATCTCCACAACATCGTCCTCGCCAGGTGAGCGCCAACCCGGTCACGGGCAACGCCTTCACCGAGTTACGAGACGTCCCTTAGACACGCCGGCAGCCCGCTGTCCGGTCTCAGGACCTGGGTGACATATCGGTATCAGGACCTGGGTGACACTCCGTCCTCTGTAGCACCGCCCCGACGCTTGGCCAAGGTCGACGAGCTAATCCGAACCCGCGGCGACGGTTGGAAGGAACTCATCGGCCTCGACCGTCGCCCGTCCGTGTAACGCGGGTCGCTCGATCCAGTCCACGGCAGCACGTCCGCGGTCACCGCCGCTGCCGTATGTCAGAATGCCCCCAAACCTGGAGCAGAGCTGGCAGAACGGGCGAGCCGATGACGACGAGCAGGGCGACCGAGCTGGTGCGGAAAGCCGGGGATCCACAGCGGGCTACGTTCCTGGAACTCTTCTTCGACCTGGTGTTTGTCCTCGCGCTCGCTCAGCTCTCGCGCGGCCTGGCCGAGGATCTCGGGTGGAGCGGTGCCTTCCGGACGCTGGTGCTGTTGGGGGCCATGTGGTGGGTCTGGTCCAGCACCGCGTGGCTAACCGACCGGACGGACCCGCAACGACCGGTAATCCAGGCGCTGGTCATCGCGACCCTGGTCGGCAGCCTGGTGATGGCGGCCGCGGTGCCCGAGGCATTCGGCGACACGGGCCTGATCTTCGCGGGCGCCTACGTCGCCATCCAGCTCGGCCGCGGGCTCGTCCTCGTGGCCGTTCTGCGTGGCCACGAGCTGCAGCGCACCGGCGTGCGCGGGCTGTTCTGGTACGGCCTGTCGGCGTTGCCGTGGATCGCGGGGGCGCTCGTGCACGGTACGGCGCGTGGCGCGTTGTGGGCACTCGCGGTGGTCCTTGACCACACGGCAGGCAGAATCGGCTTCCCCACCCCGGGGGCAGGCCGTACGCCCAGCCAAGACCTTGTGATCTCGGGCGAGCACCTGGCCGAGCGCTACCGGCAGTTCTTCATCATCGCGCTCGGCGAGCTGATCCTGGTTACCGGACTGGCGCTGAGCAGCAGCGGCTTCGCGCCGGACGGGGTCGCCGCGTTCGCAGTGTCGATCGCGACCACCGTGCTGCTGTGGCGGATCTACATCTACCGCGCTGGGCAAGTCCTGGCGGAAGCGATTGCCGTGTCCGCCGACCCGGTCCGCCTCGCCCGATCGGCGTCATACGCCCACCTGGCCATGGTGGCCGGCGTGGTCGCTGCCGCCGTCGGCGACGAATTTGTCATCGCCCATCCACTCGGAGACACCCCACCGGCCTGGATCGCCGTCATCCTCGGCGGACCCGCGCTGTACCTGGCCGGGCGCGCCCGCTTCGAGCACGCGGTATTCGGCCGCGTGTCCCGGTCCCGACCGATCGGCGTCCTTGCGCTGGCCGCCCTGACACCGGCGATGCTCCCCCTGCCGCCAGTCGTGGTCGCCGCCGCTGCTGCCCTCGTCCTGACCGGGATCGCCATATCCGACGCAGCCCGCGCCCGCAGACGCCCGCCCGAGCCGCCGTCACCACCCGGCTAGTACGCCGGGTAGGCGGCGGGAATCTCACCCGCCGCCCCCCACAGATCCGTACGTGACAGTCTCCCGTCATACGGCTCTTGTCGTCCTGATCATCTAGAAGGCGTTGACCCATGCCCAGTGGGCGAAGGCTTTCGGGTACTGGTCGATGATGCGCTGCCAGCCCGCCTTGGCCTTCTTGAAGGATCGAACTCGCTTGAACTTGTGGCGCAGGAACCGCATC
>NZ_JAPFQV010000121.1:0-3249 GCF_033804685.1 Micromonospora sp. RTP1Z1 | reverse complement strand
GCCCACATCCACTGGGCCATGATCGACAACATGAGCCGTCGACTGACCCACGAATCGACCCCATCCTGGCGCGATGACCACCCCGAAACAGACACATCCATACACACCTAGACGGGATGCCCTCTTATAACGGGACGACGATGTCAGTGACCTTGTCGCGGCGACCCTCGTCCATCCCGCTCCGTGACCCCTCCATCCCCCCTATGTGAAAGGTGCAACGATGCGCAGGAGATCGACGTTCCAACTGGCAGTCCTGACCGCTACCGCTGCCACATTCTTGGCGGCCGGTGGAGCCTCCGCGGCGGTGGGTACGGCAGCGTCCGTGACCTCCTCCGCAGGTGTTGCGGCGTGTGAGCCGGGTGCCGAGGGGCACAGCGCGGCGCGGGTGAGCGAGGGCGCCACCGCACAGGAGCCGGAGCTGTATTCCAAGAATGAGGCGAACGCCTACGGCGTGATCAAGGATTCGCCGCGCCTGGCCAACGGCAGCGTCACCGTGCCGACGGTCTTCCACATGGTCTCCGACCACTCCCTCACCGCGGCCGAGACGACCAGGTGGAACACCCTGATCGCCAACCAGATGACGGTGCTCAACGATTCGTACGCGGGCCGCACGGCGGCGAACGCATCCGACACGCCATTCCGGTTCTCGCTCGTCGACACGACGTGGACGGTGAACAGCGACTGGTACACGGTCGTGCCGGGCAAGAACGAGCGGGACATGAAGCAGGCGTTGTACACCGGCGACTCCCGCACCCTGAACGTGTACGCGGCCAACATCGGCGGCGGGCTCCTCGGCTGGGCGTACTTCCCCAAGGGTTACAACAACGGCCGGGACTACATCGACGGCGTGGTGATGCTCGACGAGTCGATGCCGGGCGGCACCGCCGGCAAGTACGCCCTGGGTGACACGCTCACGCACGAAGTCGGGCACTGGCTGATGCTGGAGCACACCTTCGCGCACGGGTGCGCCGCTTCCGGCGACTACGTCGCGGACACCCCGCGTGAAGCGCACCCGCAGTTCAACTGCCCGGTGGGCGCGGACACCTGCACCGCACCCGGGCTGGACCCGATCCACAACTTCATGGACTACTCGCAGGACTCCTGCATGGACATGTTCAGCGCAGGACAGGCGGACCGGATGAGCGACGCCTGGCTGGCGTTCCGGGCCGGTGGCGTCAAGTAACCAAGCCTTGGTGGGCACGTGTCGGGGTTGACGGGCCGCGGCCAGCGGCTCGTCAACCCCTCTTGCATACGCAGACCGAAGCGCTACCGAAAGGCTCGGCAGGCAGCCAACTGGGTTGTGGAACCCCACAGGCCACGTCAGAGTGCGGCACCGGGAGTACTCGCCCGCGGGTCCCGCCAGGTCAGGACCCGACCTCGGCCCCGCTTGCCGGCTCAGCCGCGGATCTTGACGCAGCAGTAGCCAGGCTGCGGCGCGAGCTCCACACTCAGTCCCCGGAGGTCAAGTCCGTCGATGACGCCGCCGATGAGGGCGAGGTTCATGCCGCAAACCAGTTCAATGTGCTTGGCCGCCAACTTGTCGAACGGGCAGTTCGCAAGGCGGATCTCCCGGTCGGAGATACGCGGTTCGTAGCCATGACGAGCTAGCACGCGCGCCGCCCGTACCAGGTTGTCATGGTGATCACCACCCGTGCCGACCGCCGAAGCGACGCCTGGAGCGGCAACCTTGCTCTCGTCCGCAGCCGCCGCGGCGATGCGCCGGCCCTCCTCCTCCGCCACGTCTCGCACGGCGTCCGCGATCGGTACAGCGTCGCCCAATGACCGGTGGATGGCCGTGGCCAGCACATCGCCGGCCAGGTCATAGTGACGTTCGGGCAAGGAGACCGAAAGCTGCCGGGATGAGCGCCGATACAGCTTCGATGGGCGACCCGCGCCCGGGCCAGTCCGCCCCGACAGCCGGCGGAACTCCACGTCGAGCAGGCCCTCCTCCACCAGCCGGTCGAGGTGGAATTTCACCGAGTGCAACGGCAGGTCGACGGCGTCCGCCGCATGCTCGCGGCTGACCGCGTCGGGCTGCGCCGCCACGTACAGGTACAGCGCGCGACGGGCAGGCTCCAACAGCGCACCAACCCCGGCGACCTGCTCGGCAAGCTCGTCCGACACGACCAGTCCTTTCTAAAAGAGAGACCTATTGACGTAATCTCGACCCCGGCTCTAAAGTTGAGACTACTCTCTTTTAGAGCCGGGAGGCCTTCATGACCCACCTGCGTTTCCTTGCATCATCATCTACGACGCCGGTCGCCGCGAACGACCGCGCCCATCAGGCATTCCTCCTCCTCCGCACGGTCTTCACGGTCGCACCGATCCTCTTCGGCCTGGACAAGTTCTTCGGGCTGCTCACCGACTGGGAGCAGTACCTCGCTCCCTGGATCAACGACATCGTGCCCGGTGACGCGCACCAGGCGATGCTCGCGGTGGGAGTCGTGGAGATCCTCGCCGGCATCCTCGTCGCGATCAGACCCGCGATCGGCGGCTACGTGGTCGCCGCATGGTTGCTTGGCATCATCGTCAACCTCGTCACCATGGGTGAGTACTTCGACGTCGCGCTACGCGACTTCGGTCTGCTCGTCGGCGCACTGGCGCTGGCAAGGCTGGCCTCGTCCACCACGGCCCACGTCGGGACCAGCGAGGACGCACGGTGACGTGACAAGGGGCGATCGAGGAGTCCAGGGCCATGGGCGACACTTTGCTTGAATGGCGGCCTCGGGTGACGCACGAATTTCCAGCGGTAGACCTGAGTGCGGCCGAGAAGGCGGCCGCTGACCTGCTCGCGGCCCTCGGCCAAACCATCGACAGCGACGAGCCGGTGCTGCTCGGGGACAAACGGGCCGAGATCGACTCACTACAGAAGATGCTCGCCCTGCTGTAGGCACAGCAGGCTCCGGCGGGGTCGTGGCGCTGCCCGACTCCGCCGGACAATGCCCGACTCAGATCCGTACAAGCGGGAGCTTCTGGCCGTCAGAAAACGAGCGATCGTCAGGCCGTCTCCGTTGCCGACGCCGGGTGCGTCTTGGGTCCGTCCGCATGCCGGTGGTGCTGCGTGTACTCGTCACGTCGACGCAGCATCGCAACGATCATCGCGGTAGGCTGAGTCCTCAGCCATTGACGTCCTCTCCGCCCTGAAGGACGGAGATTCCCTCCACGCTGCGCGTGGAACACGCGGCGTTCGGGTGGGTTACCGCTTCGCCGCGCGGTGCCACCATTGCTGGTGGTCTGACCCGCGCTCCA
>NZ_JAPFQV010000120.1:0-3383 GCF_033804685.1 Micromonospora sp. RTP1Z1 | reverse complement strand
GTTGGTGACGGCCAACCGGAGCACGGTGCGGGGCCGCCCCGCCCGGCGGGCCGCCGCGACGGGCGGTCGCTGGGCGGCGGCCGGATGCGCGCGACTGGTGCGCAGCTCCGGCGCCAGACCCGCGACCAGCGCCAGCAGCAGCGCCACCGGGACGGCGAGCACCGCCCGGTGCCAACCGACGTCGATCCCGAGAGCGGCGGAGATCGGTGTCGCGAGGGCCAGGGACAGCAGGCCAGCGGCGAGGCCGAGCGTGGCCACCTCGCCGAGGACGAGCAGGCTGATCCGCCGCGCTGGCCAGCCGAGGCAGGCGAGCACGGCCAGCTCCGACCTGCGGTCCCGGACCGCCGCGGCGACCGCGTTGCCCAGGAAGAGCGCGCACACGACCAGGACGAGCAGGAAGAGCAGCACGCTCTTGCGGTCGACGGCCTGCACGATGACGGACGCGACACCGAGGGCGGACCAGTTCTCGGTCAGGCGGAGCGCGGGGCGGCCGAACGAGCCGGCAGGCAGCTCGACGGTCTGCGGGGCGGGGGAGGAGCCGAGGGTGATGTCCACGTCGAGGCCGGTGGCCTCGGCGATCCGCTCGGCCACCAGGCGGACCCGTTCCGCGGAACGCTCGCTGTAGCCGTCGACGTCGGCGACCCGTACCCGGATGGCGCTGATCGGCGCGGCGCGCTGTGGGCCGACCGCGTCCTCCAGAAGCTTCGGCAGGGCGGCGAGGTTCGTCAGCAGGAACGGTGGGGTGCTCAGGTAGCCGCCGGGGTTGCCGCTGGGCAGCAGCGGCCGACCGCCGAGCGCCGCCCGGCTGCCCGCGTCCGCCCCCTGCGCCGTGGGCGGCTCGTACGTCTCCAGCGGCACCCGGGACAGGTCGGCGAACCTGGTCAGCCGCTCCGGGTCGAAGATGCCGACCGGGCGCCACCCGGGGTAGCGCGTCGCCGGGGTGTCGCGGATCTCCAGCTGGCGGAGCGGCCGGAACGAGACGTCCGCGCTGAGCCAGGGCACCGGTGTCCCGCTCTCGTTGCCCAACGCGTACGCCCCGGGGTTCGGGTCGACCGTCCGGGCTCGCAGCACGCCGTCCGGGAGCGGATCGTAGCCGGGCTGGCCCGCCTGCACGAGAGGCCACAGGGCGCCGTAGCAGCAGTCGTCGCCGCCCTGGACCTCCGCCGATATCTGTGCGCGGTGCGCGGTCTCGACGTCCAGCCGGCCGGAACCGGCGGCGGTCCGGTCGGCCGTCGCCAGCGCGCGGGCGACCGCCGCGGCGGAGAGGCCGGCCACCCGCTCGGGGCGGAGCCGGGAGTAGGAGACGGAGACGCTGCCGTCCACGTACGGCCGGTTGGTCACCAGCGCCGGGTACTGCGTGTTCTGTATTCCGGGCAGGTCCACCGGCAGGTCGTCGGTGCGCAGCGTCCGGCCCGCCACGACCGCGCCGGAGAGCCCGACCAGGCGTTCTTCCGTCGGCGGGTCGACGGCCGCGAGCAGGAACGGCACGTACCAGGAGATGGGGACCACCAGGCGGTCGACGGTTTTCGTGCGCCGCTCGGAGCCCTGCTCGCCGCGCACGACCTCCATTTCTTCGAACCGCCCGTCGGGGAGCAGCCGGACGGTCAGGAACCCGCTCTCCTCCAGGTCGGAGCGGGTGGTGCCGACGCCGCCGCCGACCTCGGGTGGCCCGCAGATCGGTTCGGCTCGACCGTCCGGGAGGATCTCCAGAGGAACCCCGACGTTCCCCTCGCACTGCCCCGCCGGGTAGGACCTGCCGTTGCTGTGCCGGACGGGCGCCGAGTCGGGTTCCGGGCCGAAGTCCGGGTAGGCCACCTCGTTCCGGGTCAGGTAGACGTAGTGCGGGCGGGCCGTCGCGCGGGACAGCCCCCGCTCCGCGGTGAAGGTCGGATCGACGCGGATGACCTGGCGTTCTGCGTCGCGGTCGACCGCGGCGGTCACGTCCACCTCCACCGGCACCGTCCGGGTGGAGTAACCAAGCATGGCGATCGGCGCCGCGACCCGTACGCCGGCGATGGCGGCGACCTGTCGGTACTGGGACATGGTGATGCCGCCGAACAGCCCGGAGAGGTAGTTGGGCTGCACCAGCCCGCGCGCGGCCTCCTGCGCGGTCCGGCTGTCCTTCGGCCGGACCAGGACGTCGTACGCGGCCGCGCTGTCGCGCTCCACCGCCCCGATCACCTCGAGGCGGGACGCGGTCGTGGTGCCGGTGAGCACGATGAAGCCGGTGGTCGCGACGAGCGCGCCGACCAGCAGGGCCACCGACCGTCCGGCCCGGCCGCGTAGCTGGCGCCAGATGAAACCGACCATGTCGCACCGCCTCTCCGTCAGATGCCGCCCGTCAGGGCGGATGCCGCCACCCGCGCCGCCACGGCCCGCTACAACCGCAGGCGGGAGGCCCGGTCGAAGGTCTCGGCCGGATCCTCGCCGTCGGTGAGATCCAGGTCCTCCACGACCCGGCCGTCGCCGAGCCGGACCAACCGGTCGCAACGGGCGGCGATGGCCCGTTCGTGGGTGGCCAGCAGGATCGTCATGCCGTGCCGGTCGCGCAGTTCGAGCAGCAGGTCGAGGATCTGCCCGCCGGTGGTCGAGTCGAGGTTGCCGGTCGGCTCGTCGGCGAGCAGCAGCCGCGGTTCGCCCATCAGCGCCCGGGCGATCGCCACCCGCTGCTGCTGACCACCGGAGAGCTGCGCGGGCAGGGCCCGTTCCCGGCCGGCCAGGCCGACCGCGTCGAGCAGCTTGCGGGCCCGCGTCGCGTGGTCGGCCCGCCCGCGGCGGGGGAGTACCGGCGCGATCACGTTGTCCAGCACGGTGAGCGCCGGCAGCAGGTGGTAGCGCTGGAAGACGAAGCCGACCCGCTGCCGGTACCGGGCCAGGGCCGCCCGGCGCAGCGCGGTCACCTCCACCTCGTCCACCGTGATCGTGCCCCGATCGGCCTGCTCGATCGCGCCGATCAGGTGCAGCAGCGTCGACTTTCCCGAGCCGCTCGGCCCGGTCAGCGCCACCACCGAACCGGCGGTGATCTCCAGCGTCACGTCGTCGACGGCGGTGAGCCGTTCCGCCCCGGTGCGGAACTGCCGGTACAGGCCGGTCGTCCGGACCGTGCTGCCCGTGGTCGCGTCCATGGTCACTCCTCGGCGAGTAGTCGTGCGGTGGGCAGGCGGTGCAGCAGGGCGGCCGGGACGAGCGCGGCCAGGCAGGCGACCAGGGCCCCGGCGAGCGCCACCAGGGCGGCGACGACGACCAGCGACGGGGGCAGCTCGCCCACCAGCCAGGCCCCCCCGCCGAGGCCGAGCCCCGCCCCGCCGAGCGTGCCGAGCGTGCCGAGCAGAGCAGCAGCCCCTCGTACCCGACGAGGCGGCCCAGCGCGGCGTCGCTCCAGC
>NZ_JAPFQV010000119.1:0-3628 GCF_033804685.1 Micromonospora sp. RTP1Z1 | reverse complement strand
CCCACCAGCACCCAGCTTGCCGCACCCCGCCACCAGCGGCAAGCCCACCACCATGCCCGGAAACCACCGTGTCCCGGCTCCGCCGGGACGCTGCCGCACACGTGGCTGAGGCCGAGTTTCGTCTCAGCGCAAGAGCGATGAGCCACGAAGGCGGCGATCCGGTCATCCACGCCCCCACGCCTCAGCCAACGGGCGTCGTCTAGCGAGTGAAAGCCCGTTCGACGAGCTCCGGGCTGTAGCCCACGTCATGCAGCCAGGCGCAGTTACGAGCACGTCCCGATCCTCGGCCGGCGCAGCGGCGGCAACCTGTCGCGCCTTGGCGGCTACCGCTTGGACGTGGCTCCAGCGGCGAGGCAAGTCAGCCTCCAGCTTGAACCGGGCGAGCTCTCGGGCGGTGTCGACGAGGGCGGACATAGCCGAAGAGTACGTGTGGCCCAAGGTCCGCACTATCCCCTCCTGGGCGCCGGAGATAGCTACAAGGCCATCAGAGGCATATGTTGCCGTGCATGGGACCAGGGGAGGGACCAGCTCTGCCCGGTCGCAGAGCGGCGGCCGATAGGCCGGCGTTGGTTCGTTCGCCGCGTCATTGGACATGGGTGGTGCTCTCGCTCGTAGCGGTGCTGTGTACCGGAATCGTCGCCGTGCCAGTCTCGTGGGCTGTTCTCCGGCAAGCCGAAGCCGAGCGAGGCGAGGCGACGCCCGACGCTGCGGTGAACGTCTACGTGCTCAAGATGAGTAGCGGCGAGCAGCTCGGGCTGTCGCGGGTACAGGTCGCCAGGCGTCACGACGAGCTGCTTCGGCAGTGGCGTCAGTACCGCGGCGAGCTGGAACGCGCCAAGGCTCCGTCGAAGCTCGAGACGGTGGGACCGGTCGACGTCGAGGACCAGGGCGATGACCGCGCAACGGTGACCGCGCAAGTCCGGCCGATCTGGTGGAACGGGCCGACCAGCTTGAGCGGCACCGCCCACCCCTGGCGATTCGAGACCCGGCGAGACGCCGGCGGCTGGCGGGTGTGGACAGCCGATCTGCCGGAGTGCTGCGGTGTGCACGTCAGGGCAGACGCCTGCCGTTGAGCGCTACCGGCGCAGGTCACTAGACCGTAACGGCCATTGACCGCCCGCTGGCCGTCTGCTTGGCTGCGTCGCAGTTGACCTTGCAGGTCTCAATCTCTCACTGCGTTGGAGAATGCTATGTCCCCCGTTGATGCCATCAAATCCGTCTTCTCCCAGTACGCGGGCTTCGCCGGTCGAGCTCGCCGGTCCGAGTACTGGTGGTTCTTCCTCTTCACCCTGATCCTCAGCTTCATCGCCGGAATTCTGGACGGCGCGCTGGGGACCAGCATCGGGTCGGGTCCGAGCTCTACCGGCGTCGTCGGGCTCGTCGTCGGCTTGGCCCTGCTGCTGCCGGGCCTGGCCGTTGCCGTGCGGCGACTTCACGACACCGACCGCTCGGGCTGGTGGCTGTTGATCGGACTCGTGCCTCTCGTGGGGGGCATCGTCCTGCTCGTGTTCTTCGTAATGGGCGGCACTCGTGGAAGTAACCGGTACGGCGCCGACCCGAAGGACGCTCCGCAAGCCGCCGCCCCGAGCATGGCCTGACAAGGCCCCCATTGACTGGCGGGTTGCTGCCGAACCCTGCTCGGTGCGGCGGCCTGGTATTGGCTGCCGACTTGCAAGCCCGAGGAAAGCGCCAAAAGCTAAGCGGGCCCAGGAAGCCCTCGCCGGCGGTGACAGCGCACGGCTGTCGCCGCCGGCGCCATTCATCGGTCTTCGGCCAGCGCGAGCCGGCCGGACCCGCAGTCCGCCGTGATCCGACGCAGCCGCGAAAAGGCAACTTCACACGCTCGTCACCACTGCGCTCGTGGTCCCGGCACCTGACGAAAATGTCGTCAACTGCCTCTGACGAGCGACAGGGCAGACCTAGTCAGCGCGCCGTTGGCTGGACTCCTGCCGAACCGCCTCCGTGAGGTCGCGCCAGGTACCGGCCGAGGTCTTCATCATCCGGTCGACCATTGCTCGGGCAGATCCTTCATTCGGGAAGTCGTAGCAGACCTCACGCCCTCCGTCACCGCCGAGGCGGCCACGCAAGACGTCCGGCGGCTGGCGCGGAGGGCGGGGAGCCCGGTGGGCCGCCGCAGAAACGACAGGCCGTTGGGGGCGAGTTGGTGGTCCGGCAACCGGCCGGGGCGCGGTGGCCGCCGCACCGCCGCGCCGAAGGGCGAGTCACCGCCGGCCGTGGTGGGGATGCGGCGCGGAGGATGCGGGGCCGCCCCTCCGACCTCAAGGGCGCTTCGCATCGCTGCGCGACGGCCCTGCGGGCCGCCCCTGACCCCGGAGCCTCTGCGACCCCTCGGGCCGGCGTTGCCGGCAGGCGGGGGCCTGCCCGTGATGCGCGCGCCGCATCCCCACCACGGCCTCGTTCCGCGACTACCCGTCGCGGCGTTCGAACGAGCCGTCAAGGTGACCTTGAGGCAGGTCCAGAGGTGGTTGGGCTGGTTGCCCTTCACGGTGAGGATCCAGCGGGCGCCGCGTTGCGCGAGGTAGGCGACGTGGTCGCGTTGACAGTGCAGCGCGTCGGCGGTCACCACGACCTCGCCGGAGGTCGCCGAGCTGGTCGAGCAGGGGTGCGAAGCGGGTGATCTCGTTGGTCTTGCCGTCGACGTCGGTACTGACCAGCACGACACCAGTGGCCTGGTCGGCGGCGGCGAGGACGTGCCGGGCAACAGTGTCGCTGGTCCGGGAGCCGCGTAGCGTCTTGCCGTCCACGGCGATCGCCCGGCGTGTTCCCGCCGGCGGCGCGGAGAGCTGCCCGGCGAGCCAGGCTCCGATCACCATGGCCAGCCGGTCGGCGTCCAGGGCCTGCAACAGCCTGCGGATCATGGCCTCTGACGGCCGCCGGTCCGCGTCGATCCCGAGCACGGCTGCGGTATCAGCAGGTAGGTCTGCGACCCACTCACCGATCGCCGCCTACGAGCGGTAACCGGCAACGACCGCGCACACCGCCGCCGCGACCACGGTTACCAGAGCATGTCGGACTCCACGTCGGGCACGCGGATCGGGCAGGGAACCCAGCGCGGCGAGCAGGCCGGCAGCCGAGGCCACGGCAGATGACCCGGGCGGTGCGGTCGACAACGATGAGATCAGCGATGATGGCAACGAGGGCATGGCTCACTTCAGATAGATCAACAGGCCTCGAGAACCTTGATGATCTTCTGGAACGGCCATGCCCGCCCCGCTACCCACACCCAGGGCGCGTCTACGCCAACCACCTCAAGCCGGACACCCCTCACGACTTTGCCGGGGCCCTGGGCCGGCCGGCGGCAGAAGCGTGCACCCGCCCATAAGCGCGGGCTCAAAAGACGGCCGGAAAGTTAGGAACGAGTGGTCTGCGATGCGGTTCGGCTGAAGCAGCGTTTACCGGGCGTTCGAGGGGCGCGACGCGGCGTCGTCAAGGTGGAGAGCCAGAGCCGTCACTCATATCCCATGGCCGGGATGACCTTGCCTAGTACGGCAGCCGCCAATTGCTAGCTGACCAGGGCGTAGTCCCGGTTCAGCCGTGTGCGTTGGTGGAACCAGCGTGCGCGGGCCTGGTGACGGCGTCGCCAGTTGAGCCAGTGCGTGTCGTGGCC
>NZ_JAPFQV010000118.1:0-3688 GCF_033804685.1 Micromonospora sp. RTP1Z1 | reverse complement strand
GTTCCACGCGACGGCGCCGCTGCCCACCGCCCTCGGCGCGACCACCGTCGGTGACGCGGTGGCCGCCTCGGCGATGGCCAGCGGCCGACCGGAGGACGAGCGGGACCCGCGCGGCGAGGACACCGCCCAGCCCGGCGACGGCGCCCCGGGGCGGACCGACGCGTTCGACGACGAACGGGCCGACCCGACGGCCGGCGACCGGCTGCACGACCCCGACCAGTGGGCGGCCGAGCACCCGAGCGACCGGGACGACGACGCGGCGGCCGGCGCGGCCGGCTACGGCAGCGCCGAGCCGACGATGGTCGACCCGGATGCCAGCGCCGCGGCGGCCGGGGCCGGGGTGGCCGGCGCAGCCGCCGGCGCGGGCCTGGCCGGGGCGGCCCGGCCGACCCCGGGCGCGGTGCCGGCGGACGCCGCCACGCTCTTCGAGCCGGAGACCGCCCAGGGCTTCCGGGACCGCTGGCGGGACGTCCAGCTCCGCTTCGTGGACGACCCGCGGGCCGCGGTCGGCGAGGCGCAGTCGCTGGTCGAGGAGGCGATCGAGGCCCTCTCCGCCGCGCTGCGCGCACAGAGGACCACGCTGGGCGGCTGGCAGGACGCCGGCTCGGCCGACACGGAGCAGCTCCGGGTCGCCGTCCGCGGTTACCGGGACTTCCTGGACCGCGTCCTCGGTCGTTGACCGACACGTGGAGCCCCGGCCGAACCGGCCGGGGCTCCACCGTGTCGCGCTTCGGCTCTTCGACACCCCGCCGGGTAATCGGTGGACTTTTCGTCCCGTACGGGGTGATCGTCGGTTTGGTCGGGTTCTTCGAATCCCAGGCCGAGATCGACAAGGCCCAGGGGGTGCGGATCAACCTCTGGGCCGGGGCGGTGATGCTCGTCTTCGGCCTGCTGATGCTCCTCTGGCAGTGCTTGCGCCCGGTCGAGCCGCCGACCGCCGAGGAGGCCCTGGAGGTCTGACCTTCCCGGCATGGCCCGCCCCGCGCGGGGTACGCGAGACGAGGGAACGCGTCTGGGGACAGGAGGGCAGCACATGACCGATCGGGACCGACCGCTGGAGGAGAGCCCCGAGGTGGCCGCCGCGGTGGACGACGAGAGCACCGTGCCGCAGTTGGCCGGCGGGGGCGGCCCGGACCGGGACACCCCGGTCTTCGCCGAGCCGGGCGGGGGACCGTCCGGCGCCACCGAGGACCTGCTCGGCGACCCGTACGCGGCGGGCACCGGCGCCACCGGGACCGGCACCGGCGCGGGTGGGGACAACATCCGCACCGGCGCCGAGCAGCCGTGGGAGCCGGAGGACCTGGTGATGGCTCGAGGCCAGGATCTCACCCCGGAGAACCTGGAGCGGGCCCGCCGGGACCTGGCCGAGCTGGGTCGGGCCGCGGTGGAGAAGACCGTCCCCTGACCCGGCCGCCCGGGTCCGGGCGGGTGGACACGGCGGGGGCCCCTGGCCCGACCGGTGCACGGTCGGACCAGGGGCCCGGGGGAACCTACCGCGGCGGTGCCTAACTCCCGCCGCGGCGGGCTGCCGGTTACTCAGGAGCTGCCGAAGCCGACCGAGACGAGGGCCAGCGCCTTGGCCAAGTGGTCGCGCAGCCCATCGAGCCGTTGGAGCTGCTGTCAGGCGTGCCGTCGATGGCGGCGATCCGGCTGCTGCCGCCCTCGGCGTCCGCCTTGGCCTTCCACTCCGGATTCACATACCCCTTCACCCCGGCTGGCCAGTGAGCCGCTCCACGTTGCGTGACCGGAAGGGTCACCAGCCCGCCCGCGACCAGGACGCTCGGACCGGTCAGTGCGATCGCCCGGTTTCGGCCCGGACAGCCTTCTCCACACTCATGCCACTGATCTCCTTGGGCGGGACCGGATCCGCGTACGGCCCGGCGGAATGGCCCGTCGGACGTCCGGTGCGGACGGCCGTCGGCGCCACGGGTTTCTGCGGGGGGTGCCGCCCGACCCGGACGGGCGTGGTGGTGGTGACGCGACCGGCGTGGGAACGGCCGGTCGGCTGGTCCGATGTCGCCCAGTGAACCGGGCACCCTCGACACCTGGTCGCGATGTGGCTCCCCGAACCCGAGCAGCGTTTCTTGCATGGGAGCGCTTCCATGACAGCGGTCTGATGCCCTGATCGCCGTAACCGTAAGGGGCGAACCACCTTGCGGGGACGCGGCGGCGCAGCAGGGCCGGATCGCCGCAGGTCGACCGAGCGGGACAGGGCCCGGCGGATGGGGAACCTCCGCACCCAGTGAGGGTGCAGCCGCCCGGGCGGCACGGAAGGCCGCGCTGTGCCCCTAACCCCAGCACAAGCCGCTTAGCACTCCTATGCCCCGTATCGCCAGCAAACTCTAGAACGCGAATCTTTCCCCGGATAGGTCGCGAAACGGTCTAACGTCGGTCGTAGCTCGACTCTCGTCGGGCTCAGGACAAACAGGGATGGAGTGACGCAGGTCATGGGAAAGAAGATGCTCGGGAAGGTCGTTGCCGGTGCCGCTCTCGGCGGCGCGTCCCTGCTGCTGTTCTCGCCCGGGGCGGCGTACGCGGCCGGACACGCGTACACGGGCAACGTCGTCGCCAAGCCGCAGGTCAGTCTTCTTGAGTTCTGCCCTGGGGACCACGGGGACTGGGACCACAAGGACTTCGACCGCAAGGACTGGGACCGCAAGGACGAGGACCGCAAGGACCAGGACCGCAAGGACCAGGACCGCAAGGACCAGGACCGCAAGGACCAGGACCGCAACGACCACTGCATGCCACGGGGGCACGTCGACGGGGGTGACGGTGGCATGGCCACCACCAGCCTCGACCGCGGCATGGCCGCCAGTGGGGTGAGCGTGATCGGCGCCGCCGCCCTGGGTGGCATGTTCCTGCTGCGTCGGCGTCGTGCCAATGAGCTCGGCTGACACGACGGCGACACCGGCCGGCGGCCGTCACGGGACACCGTGGCGCGCCGCCGGCGCGGCCGTCGTCGTCCTCCTCGCCATGGCGGGCGCCGGCATGATCGGGGCGTCCTTCCGGACCGTGCCCCCGCCTCGCCCGCCCCAGCCGCTGGCCCAGGCCGGGCACGCCGACCTGACCACGACCGCCCCCGACACCGTCGGCGGCAGCGCCACTGAGGCCGCCGACCAGGCGTCCGCCGCCGACGAGGCCACGGGCACTCCGGACCAGGACACCGCCCCCGCCGGCCTGGCCCGGTCGAACCCGACGACCATCTCGATTCCCCGGATCGGGGTGAACGCCGACATCATGACGCTCGGCACCAACCCGGATGGCACCGTCCAGGTGCCCCCGCTGGACCAGGCCCAGCGGGCCGGCTGGTACTCCCCCGGACCTAGCCCCGGCGAGGTCGGCAACGCGGTCATCGTCGGCCACGTCGACTCGGCCAAGCTCGGGCCGGCTGTGTTCTTCAACCTCGGCTCGCTCAAGCCGGGGGACACCATCACCGTCGCCCGGGAGGACGGCTCGAACCCCACCTTCACCGTCGACGAGGTCAAGTCCTACCCGAAGACGTCATTCCCGACGGAGTTGGTCTACGGCCCCAGCGACAAGCCGAGTCTGCGGGTGGTGACCTGCGGTGGAGATTTCGACCAGAATGCCCATAGCTACCTGAACAACATCGTCGTCTTGGCGACCATGACGCAGTGACGCGGACGCCCCGGCGCGGTCCGGCAGGTCGGTGACCGACCTGCCGGAC
>NZ_JAPFQV010000117.1:0-5448 GCF_033804685.1 Micromonospora sp. RTP1Z1 | reverse complement strand
CGTGGCGAACCCATACGTAGCCGCAAAGCCCATGGCGCGAACACATTGTCACCATGGGATGACCGACCGTCCTGTCGCCGTCCATTTTAGTCGAGAATCGGCGGCTCACGGGGAGACGTGCGGAAAGATCCTCCGCCCGGCTCGAGCATCCGTCGACGTCCGGCTTTCCGTCGCCAATCCGCAGCCCTACTGTCGGAAACCAAACTGTATCCACTTGTGGCTGGAAGGTTAATCCGAAGGGCCGATCGTGAACGCTCCCGGCCGGTGTTTCTTTTTACATGCAAGCTGCGATGGCGACTAGCCGGACCGTCATTGCACCGCAGCGCCCCGGCATTTCATGGCATTGGTCCGGGAGGGGTGGTTTGCAATGAGCGACAAGCGGGACCGAGCGGCTGACCTGGCGCCGCCGCGGTCCGTGGCGGATCGGGAAGCTCGGGGCGGGTTGCTCACCGCCGCGACAGCGCCGCCGGTGCGGCGACTCGCCGCCCGCGGCCGCCGCGCCGGCGCCGCGACCGTCGCCGCGATCCTGGTGTCCGTCGGACTGAACGGCATCCCGGCCCGCGCGGCGGACGGCCCCTGCGTCAACCCTGTCAACGTGATTGCTTGCGAGAACAGCAAGCCCGGGACGCCACCCTCGGAGTGGGACGACATCTGGGGTGCCGGAGACGACACGATCCAGGGCTTCACCACCGATGTCAGCGTCAACGTCGGGCAGACCGTCAGCTTCAAGATCAAGGCGGCTGCGGCCTACCGCATCGACATCTACCGCCTCGGCTACTACCAGGGCAACGGGGCCCGCAAGTTGGCTACCCTCAACCCGCAACTCGGTGCGCCGCAGCCGGACTGCGTGACGGACGCGACGACCGAGATCTACGACTGCGGGACCTGGCATGTCTCCGCGACCTGGACCGTGCCGTCGGACGCGGTCTCCGGCGTGTATCTGGCCAGGCTGACGCGCAACGACAACACCGGCGCGAGCCAGACTCCGTTCATCGTCCGAAACGACGCCAGCACCTCAAAGCTCTTCTTCAAGACGTCGGACGCGACCTGGCAGGCGTACAACGATTTCGGTGGATCAAACTTCTACTGGGGCGGTCCGCAGGGCCGGGCGTTGAAGGTGAGCTACAACCGCCCCTACGCGACGCGAAATATTGGCAATGGTCGCGACTTCCTGTTCAGCAATGAATTTCCGATGATCCGCTTCCTGGAGCGCAACGGCTACGACGTCAGCTACACGACTGACGTCGACGCCGAACGGCGCGGCGATCTCATCCGCAACCACAAGGTGTTCCTCTCGGTCGGCCACGACGAATACTGGTCGGGACGGCAGCGGGCGAACGTCGAGGCGGCCCGCGGCGCCGGCGTCAATCTCGCCTTCTTCAGTGGCAACGAGGTCTACTGGAAAACCCGCTGGGAGCCCAGCGTCGACGGCGCCAACAGCCCGTACCGGACCCTGGTCTGCTACAAGGAGACCTGGGCCAACAGCAAGATCGACCCGTCCACCGAGTGGACCGGAACCTGGCGTGACCCCCGATTCACCCCGCCCTCCGACGGTGGCCGGCCGGAGAACGGCCTGACCGGCACGCTCTACATGTCCAACAACACGGACCTGGCCATGCAGGTGCCGGCGGCGCAGGGCAAGAACCGCTTCTGGCGCAACACAGCCGTCGCCGTGCTGTCGGACGGGCAGACCGCCACACTGGCTCCGCACACCGTCGGATACGAGTCCGATGAGGACCGGGACAACGGCTTTCGCCCGCCCGGCCTGATCCGCCTGTCGACCACCACCGGGCCCTCGCCGGAGTATCTGCGCGACTTCGGCAGCACTGTGACTCCCGGCACGACCACGCACCACATGACGTTGTACCGGGCCGACAGCGGGGCCTTGGTCTTCAGCGCCGGCACCATCCAGTGGGCGTGGAGTCTTGACTCCGAGCATGATGGCGTGCAGTCAGCGGCTGACTCCCGGATGCAGCAGGCGACCATCAACCTGTTGGCCGACATGGGTGCCCAGCCCACCACGCTGATGCCCGGACTTGTCACGGCCACCGCGTCCACGGACACGGCGGCGCCGACGGCGGTCATCACCACACCCGCAAACGGGGCGAGCTTCGACAACGGCGCCTTGGTGGCCGTCCGTGGCACCGCCTCCGACAGCGGTGCCGGCCGGGTTGCCGGCATCGAGGTTTCCACCGACGGCGGCACCACCTGGCACCCGGCCGACGGAACATCGACCTGGAGCTACACTTTCGCAGCCAGCGGTACGGCCGCGCAGGTGGTCAAAGCCCGCGCGATCGATGACAGCGGCAACATCGAAACGAGTCCGGCAAGCATCACCCTCGCTCTCGATGGTCCGAGCTCGCTCTTCGGCCAGCGCGTGCCGACGGTTCCGGCAGACGTCGACGGATCAGCCGTCACGCTCGGCGTCAAGTTCACGCCGCAGAGCGACGGGAACGTCGTCGCTGTGCGGTTCTACAAGGGAACGGGGAACACGGGCACCCACGCCGGCTCCATCTGGTCGTCCAGCGGTCAACTGCTGCGCACCGGCACTTTCAGCAACGAGACCGCCACCGGCTGGCAGAGGCTGAATTTCTCCAGCCCGCTGGAGGTCGCCGCGAACACGACGTACGTCGTCTCCTACTTCGCGCCGAACGGGCACTACGCCGCCGACGACCGGTTTTTCAGCTACTTCGACCACAGGCCGACGCCGCTGGTGGCGCCGAGAGCCACAACCAACGGCGGCAATGGCGTCTTCCGTCCGGGCTCAGGCTTCCCGGACCAGGCGTCGCCCACCGATGCCAACTACTACGTCGACGTGCTCTTCATCGACGGGGAAACGGCGCCACCCACCGTGCTGTCCACCACCCCCGGGCAGGATGAGACCGGAGTGGACCTGTCCGCACGTCCGCAGGCGCTCTTCTCCAAGCCGCTGGCCCCCTCGTCGGTTCAGTTCACGCTCAAGGATGCCGGGAACACGCCCGTCGCCGGCAGCGCGTCGTACAACGACGCCACCCGTACGGTCACCTTCACGCCGGCCGCCGACCTCACCCTGGGGCAGACCTACACCGCCACCGTCTCGGCGACGGACCTGCAGGGCACGCCGATGAAGGCCCCGCAGACGTGGTCGTTCACCACCACCGCCTATGCGCAGGTGTCGACCTTGTTCGCCCCGGACGCCGTACCGGGGTCCGCATCATCGAGCGACGCGCAGGCGGTCACCCTCGGTGTGAAGTTCACGCCAGCGGTCAGCGGAAAGGTCATCGGCGTCCGCTACTACCAAGGGCCGGGAAACGGTGGCACCCACAGCGGCAGTATCTACTCGGCGAGTGGGGGCCTGTTGGCACGCGCCACGTTCCCGGCCAGCGCCGGCACCGGCTGGCGGAGCGTGCAGTTCGCCACGCCGGTTCAGGTGGTAGCGGGAACGACGTACGTCGCCGCCTACTGGGCCCCCGAGGGCAACTACGCGCACGACGGCGGCTTCTTCGGCGAGCCCTACACGAACGACGACACCACTCTCAGCGCGCCCGCCGGAAGCAACGGCGTGTACGCCTACGGCAGCGACACCTTCCCGACCGGTAGCTACAACTCGACCAACTACTGGGTGGACCCGATGTTCGTCGGTGACGGTCCGCCGCCCGGACCGCCGCCGCCGCCGACTCCGCCCGCCAATGCGGTCACCATCTTCGGGTCTGACACGCCCACCGTAGCCGCGTACGACGACAGTTCCGCGCTGGAGGTCGGGGTCAGGTTCACCGCCGACGTCGATGGCGTGGTCGCCGGGATCCGGTTCTGGAAGGGAACCGGCAACAACGGAACCCACCGGGGCACGCTCTGGACGGTGGACGGTCAGCAGCTGGCAACCGGCACCTTCGTAAGCGAGACCGCGTCGGGCTGGCAGACGCTGCTCTTCGACCAGCCGGTCCAGGTCTCCGCGGGTACCTCGTTCGTGGCCTCGTACTCCAGCCCGACAGGCCATTACGCGGTCGACATCAACGCCTTTGCGGAGGGGTACGACAAGCCTCCGCTCCACGTGGCGCCCACCGGCGGCCTCTATCGGTACGGCGGCGGCACCGCCTTCCCGACCACGACCTCGAACCACAACTTCTGGGTCGACGTCTACCTCATCCCCGGCAGCTAGCGGATCGGTCCGGGCGGCCACCTGTGGCCGCCCGGACCGCCCCCAGACTGTCAGTGAGCCCGCACCCGCTTGCCCCGCCGGCAGAAATCCGCCAACCGGCATCACGCCAAGATCCGAGCCGCCGAAGACGCCCGCTACCCACGACGAAAACGGCTCGCTGCCAGGCCCGAGCCGCACAAACGCCAGACATCGCTGCCACCGAGCGTCACCCCCACGCACGAGACACCCCGCAAACGGCACTCCTCACAGCGCACCAGCATCGAGCACGTCAACGCACACCTCATGATCACCCCCCAAAGGCGTACCTGTCCGCTTTAGGATCCGGTGTCCCGTTCGTGGCCGTCGGTTTCCCGATCCGTGCGTCCTCGACGCTCGTATCGTGACGATTACCCCTGGTCAACCACGGACGGTGAGGTGCATGGACGACGGAGAACGCGAGCAGGCTCTGCTCACCGCCCTGACCACCGAGCATTTCGTGCTCCAGACCTCGCGCAGCGCGACCGTCACCGAGTCGGTGGGCCGGGCGACCGTCTTCCTGTCCATGCTCTCTGCCGCGCTGATCGGGCTCGGTTTCGTCGCCAGCAACGCCGCGCTCGTCCGGCCGTACCTCGGGGCGGTGCTGCCGACGCTGGTGATCACCGGACTGCTCACATTCCTGCGACTGGTGCAGAACATGGTGGAGAACGAGCTGGATCTCGCGCGGATCCAGCGCATCCGGGCGTACTACCACCGCCGGCTGGCCGGCGAGCACGACTTCTTCGCCGACGCGGTGCAGGGCGAGGGCATCATGCGGGCGACCTGGGCGGCGGTCGGTAACGCGCCCCGGCGGGCGCAGCTGTTGCTGACTACGGCGGCGATGGTGGGCGCGGTGAACGCGCTGCTGGTGGGGCTCGCGGTCACGCTGCTGGCCGGGCTCGCGGGGCTGTCGTCCGGGTTCGCGATCGGCGTCGGCATCGTGTTGGCTCTGCTCGCCTTCGCCGCCCAGGTCGCCTACATCAACCGCGAGTCGATCTCCCAGCCCGGGTAGGGGTTACCCGCCCCGGCGGCGGCGCCCGCACACCGGCGGGCGCCGCGCGGGCGGGGTCAGAGACGAACAGCTCGCCGGTCTCGCGCAGCAGCAGGGCAGCGGTTGGCGAACGTCTCCGTGTACGTCACCGGCCGGTCCCGGGAAAGCCGAGGGCGCGGCCAAAGCAAGACCTGGAAGGTCCTCACCAAGCTGCGCTGCCGCTCCCTCCGCGCCACCGCGATCATGCAGGCCATCCTCGTCCTCCAAGCCGCCGAAGACGTCCGCTACACATGATGAAAATGGC
>NZ_JAPFQV010000116.1:0-5522 GCF_033804685.1 Micromonospora sp. RTP1Z1 | reverse complement strand
GGCTTTGCTGGCACCTCGGGGTCGGGTACCGGGTGATGCGATGTCACGGGGGTGGATCTCCTCGCACGCCCTCACGGGTCAGAGTTTCAGCAGGTCACCCTGCCTTCCCCAAGGATGACACAGAGGGCTTCGGCGCGCAACCGATTCCGGCATTCCACACCAACCGCCTGCACGGCTGGTTGGATCTACCCGTCGAAGTCGCGCACGAGCGAGCGGCGACGATCAACCGGTGGGCGGCCGCGCGGGGGCACTTCGCGCACATGGCGTCCGTCGACCTACACAGCCATCACCATCTCGGATGGCGAGCAGGCTGGCAGGATCCCCTCGGCGCCGGAGTGATCGAGGTAGCCGGCTGCCCGATCCTTTGTGTCGGCTGGGCACCGAGCGAACTTCAGCGATTCAAAGCAGGCAGGTCGTTTGGACAGGTGTACCCGCTGACTCTGGAGCACGTCGCCGGCAAGGCCGTACTGCCGTGGAGCATTCCACCCGCCGCCACCGAGGTCTGACGAGTGCGGCAATCAGCGCTACGAGGTGACGCTGATGCCTGCACGCTCATGCCGCGGGGCGAGCGGTCATGCCGAGATCAGTATGTCGATCGTTGTGGGAGGCTCCGTAGGTGACGAGCTTTCAGGAAGCCCTGGATGCGGCCGCAGCCGACCCCGGTTCCCCGGCGTGGGATCTCATCTGGCAGGAGTCGTGTCACCAGGGCACCTGCGATCCCGCAAGCGCCGTTCTGCTGCCCTGGTTGGCCCGGACCTGCGCCACCTTTCGTCCTCAGGACCGCGAGCGCGCCGTAGTGCTCGCCGGGTTCATCGCCGTAGACGCCGACGACAAGAGTCGTGATTTGTACGCCGATGACATCGCCGCATTGCGTGCGCTGACCCTTGAATGCCTGGCGTCCGGCGGGTCCAGCGACACGATGTTCGTCTACCTGCAGCAAGCCGTACTCGGCTTCGACGGTGACGAGGTCTGGGGCAAGGAGCTCGACCGCATCAACGACGGGGAGGTCGATGTGCAGTGTCCGGCGTGCGCTGAGGACCTGCTTATCGACCTGCAGTCAGGCGGTTCCTCGATCGAGCCCGGGCTTTCCTCGCAGCTGGCCACGCGTCTGCAGGCCGAGGCGTTGCGGGTGGGCCACGAGTCGGTGGCGACCGCACTCACCTACTTGTTTGGTCGGATGAGCTGTGCCGTATGCGGTGCCACGTTCAGCGTTGCGGACGAGGTGACCGGCGATTCTTCCCGATGAACGCAGGCATCCTCATTTGCCGCTGATCGAGCGTCACAGGCCGTGACCGGTCCGCCCTGTGCTTCAGCTTCCGGTACTGCCGATGACAATGCACTCGATACGGCCGACGAATGCGCTCCGGGGCAGTCAAATCGGGGCTGAGGTCGGTAGGGTGCCGTCGGTGGGGTACCTGCCATCCCCGGATGTAGTCCTCGGCGTGCCCCAAGTGACATCTACCGATCCGAAGGAAGCCCGGCATGAGCAGCCCACGCGAAACTTTCCTCCGACTGGTGAACGGCGTCTGCGACGGTCCGTATGAAGACTTGGCCGACCTATACGCCGAACAAACCCATGTCACGCATCCGTTCCACCCGCTCAACCCGCCGCCGCTGCATAGCCGCAGCGAACTGCACGAGCACTTCACCGCGCCGCCTCCGGTCGCCCGGACGCTGAACCGTAAGCCGGTAGACGTGACGATTCATGAAACCGCGGACCCGGAGGTGATTGTCACCGAGTTTGCCTATCAGGGGCGGGTCGCCGAGACAGGTGAGGCATTCACGGTGCCATGCGTCTTCGTGATGCGTATCCGCAATGGGCTCATCATTGAGTCCCGAGACTACATTGACCACGTCGCCAGCGCGCGGGCTTGGGGTCAACTCGACAGCCTTTTGACCGCACTCCGTCCGCAAAGCACCACCATTGAGGGCACGGCCCGACCCTGATTCACGCCCGACGCCCTGCACACTCATCTGCCGCGATCCGCGCGTGGCGGAGCGTGACGGCGACCGCTACCGCTCGGCATCCTGATCTGCCGATGAGCGTGCGGTGGCCGGTGATGCGTGAGCGTGCGGATCTACGGTGCCGTGTTCGCCGTTGGCGTGACGGATGGGGTGGCGGCCAGCAGGCGACGTCAGGCAAGGTGAACCGGTGGATGCCGCATTTGTTCTTGTGCACAGCCCATCGGTGGGTCCTCTGACTTGGGCGCCTGTGGCGACGAGGCTGAAGGCCTCGGGTGCGGTTACGGTGGTGCCCTCGCTGCTCGGCGTGGCGGATGCAGGACCGCCGTTCTGGCCGTCCGTCGCAGAGACCGTCGGCAGATCCACCGGCCAGTTGCCGCTGGACATCCCGGTCGTCTTGGTCGCGCACAGCAACGCCGGTCTCTTTGTCCCGGTCATCGTCGAGGCTGCCCGGCGTCCGGTGGCCGGCTGTTTGTTCGTCGACGCGGCGTTGCCCGCTCGCAGCGGGCCGACGGCGGTGGCACCGCCTGAGCTGCTGGATTTTCTGCGGCCCAAAGCGACCGGTGGCAGGCTGCCGCAATGGACGGCGTGGTGGGACGAGTCCGATGTCGCGCCGATGTTTCCGGATCCGCAGACCCGGCGTGTTGTCTCGGCCGAGCAGCCGCGCCTGCCGTTGAGCTACTACGAGGAAAAGGTTCCCGTTGCGGACGGCTGGGACAACGCGGCATGTGGGTATCTGCTGTTCGGTCCGCCGTACGAACAAGCCGCGCAGGACGCGCGGGAACGCGGCTGGGACTTCGACCATGTTCCAGGGCTTCACCTGCATCAACTCGTGGATCCGGACACGGTGACCGCTCGCATCATCGCCATGGCCGATGGATGGTGCTCGCCAGCCGGCTGACCACGCACGCTCATGCCGCTGTCCGCCCGGGTGGCAGTCCCTCCTGGCCGCACACTCAAGGCGACGATGAACGAACATGATCCGACACGACCTTTCCCGTGTGCCGGAAGTGGCCATGCAACCGTGCTGGCACGGTGCCTGACCACGAAGGAGGTGTTCGCTTTGCCTGTCGGCCGGCTCCACCATCTGATCGTCGACTGCCCGGATCCAATGGCCGAGGCGCGGTTCTGGAGCGCGGTCCTCGGCGACCCGATCACCTACGCGGAGGAGGACTTCGTCGTCGTGTCGGCCAGCACGGCGGAATCCGGGCTGGCGTTTCAGCGCGCCGCCGACCTGGCGCCGCCTACGTGGCCGGAGCCGGCAGTGCCGCAGCAGATGCACCTTGACGTGATGGTGGACGACCAGGCTGCGGCGGGGGATGCAGTGCTCGCGCTGGGCGCGCGGCGGTTGCCCGGTGATCACGTGTACGCCGATCCGGCTGGGCACCCATTCTGCCTGATCAGACGCCCTACCTGGGCACCGCCCGTGAATTGAGCTCAGCCCTGGCTCATGCTCCGGACCGGCGTGGCTCCCGTCAGCGACCACTTGATCGTCCGGCCGACTGGCAACCGCCAGGCCGGCCAGTCTCGGAAACCCACGGCTTGATCCGGTGCACTGATCTGCCGCGATCCGGGCGCTACTGACTGTCACGGTGATGGGGCCAGCGGCCGCTCGGTCATGCCCGAGATAAGTGTGGCTTGTGCCGGCTGCTCAGGTCGTCTCGCCGGTCGGTAGCGGCTCCTCGGAGGTCTGGACCACCCGGCACTAGAGTCTCGCTGCCAGGCCGGCAATGAGGGACGATGCATGCGTGAGCGATGGCAGGAACCGCGGATCCGGACGTTCCCTGTGGACGTGGATCTTTCCTCGACGTCGTCTGGGCGGTCCTCGACGCCGGGATCTGCTGAGGCAGCGCGAGTACTGGCTCCGGGCAGGCGAGGTCCCCAAGGCTCGGGTCGAGGTGGACCATGCCAGTGCCTCCCGGTTCGACAGGTTCAATGCCTTCCGCGCCCAGCACACCGACGGACAAGAACTTCCGGTGGAGCTGTACGTGGTGCTCCAGCGCGACGGCCCTGGCCACATCAGCGTCTGGACGCTGCCGTCGGAGGCAGTCGAAGCAACCCTCATCGGCTACCTATCAGACGTGGACCTTCCCAACTACGAAGCAGCACTCGACCGCATGACCCCGGACCAGACGCCCATGGCGATGTTCACCGCGCATCGCGAAGGGCCCGGCCGGTATGCCGCCGTGGTCGAGGGCCTCCCTCCGGACTGGAGCATCCCGGAGACCGATCCAGGGCCATCGGGGTAACCACCTGAACCCACGCTCCATCAGCCGCGTTGGCTCGCGTCGAAGTCAGGGCGGGGAATGGGGTCCGAACGAAGTCCTGTCGTGCCGCTGTCCGCGCGTTGGCCGCCCGGTGCAGTGCGCTGTCATGCCGATGAGAGTGCGTTCGATCTTCGCGCCAGTTCGATGCGCCGGTCGCCGCCGGGGCCCCACGACGGTTGTGCATCGAACCATGCAAGGACGCCGGGTTGCCGTTATGCGCCAACTGGAATGAGCAGCGCTCTCAGTGCGCGTATGTCGTCGGGCTCCAGGAAGTCGGCGCCGCCGAACGTCGCAATCCATTCATGTAGGGCGGGCACCCGGTCTGCCACCTGATGCTCCAGCTCCGCAGCTTCCGTCGGCCCGTGCCGCTGCCTCTGCCAGCTTTCCCGGTCCGGGTCGTAGACCCAGCCGTGCCCGGAATACGCCGCCGCACCTCGCCACCCCGCCGCGTAGTCCTCGATGATGGCCTCATTGGTCGCGCCGGCAATGTGCAGCAACATCGCGGAAATCATGCCCGTACGATCTCTGCCTCCCGCGCAGTGCACGATCACCGCCCCGTCCGCCCGGGCGACCGCCCGCAGAGCGGCCGCGATGCGGTCCGGGGCAAGCCGCGCGTTGTCGGCCCAGGAGCGCGGATGGTCCAGCCACGGCCCACACACCCGCAGGAACTCGCCATCATCCGGATCCTCGGTCGGCGCCAGCACGAAGACCAGCCCATGCAGAGACGCGGGCCGGACGACCGGATGATCCCCAGTGCGCCCTGTCTCAGCCGGGGCGTTACGCAGATCCACCACCGTGCGCACCCCCGCCGCCTTCGCCGCAGCCCACCCTTCGTCGGTCAGATGCTCAGATGCCGCCGAACGGAACACCTTGCCAAACGGCGTACGGCCTCCGGCGCGCAACGCTCGACCGCCCAGGTCACGTACGTTCCGACCACCCGGCCAGCGCAACACGTCCATCATTGCCTCCGCTCCATCGGCTTCCATAGCGCTCACGGTGGCACTTCACCCAGGGTCAAGGTCAAGACTCGCTACGCGCGCGGGGTGGTGCGGGTGAAATGCCGGTGCTTCTATAACCCTTGTCGTTAGAGGGTTGGCGGCTCGGCTCACCCTCGGTTCGATGTTGGATGAGCACCCGTCCGCCGCAAGGCGCTCGGTTCACTCTCATGCCGCGTTCCGCTCGGCCGTACGGAAGGTCATTCCGCTGCGCCTCGGCCGCGGCACTCAAGTCGGGCGCGGACGTCTCGGTCACCGTGCGCTTGGACGCCAAGGTCAAGACCGCGATCTCCTCGAT
>NZ_JAPFQV010000115.1:0-6069 GCF_033804685.1 Micromonospora sp. RTP1Z1 | reverse complement strand
GGTACCCGGCGACGTGGCGGTGGCCGGGTTCGACGACATCCCGTACGCGGCGGTCAGCACGCCCGCCCTCACCACCGCCACCCACCCGGTCCGGCGGATCGCCACGGCGGCGGCCACCGCGGTGCTGGACGGCCGTCGGGTGCCCCCGGTCACCGCGTTCCCGTCGACGCTGGTCGCCCGCGAGAGCGCCTGACCGGGCGGTTGACCGGCGGCCAGCGGGGTAACCGCGCGGGGATCGGCCGACGGGAGGGGGCGAGACGAGGTGACGGAGCCCGCGCCGCCACACCGGCGACCGGAGGAGGAGAACCCGCGGCACGGCCGGCTTCACGCGCGGCCGGCCCCGCCGGCGGCCCGGGGCGCCACCGGCCTGACCCCGTTGACCGCGCCGGACGGCGGCTCACCGGCGCTGCTGTACGCCCCGGCGGGCGACGGGCCGTACCGGGTGGTGGTGCTGCTGCACGGGGCCGGCGGGACGGCCCAGCAGGGGCTCGACCTGCTGCTTCCGCTGGCCGACGCGCACCGGCTGCTGCTGCTCGCCCCGCAGGCCACGGCGAGCAGTTGGGACCTGATCGTCGAGGGGTTTGGCCCCGATGTGGCCCGGATCGACGAGCTGCTCGGCACGGTGTTCGGGGCGTACCCGGTGACGGAGGTGGCCGTCGGCGGCTTTTCCGACGGCGCGTCGTACGCCCTCTCCCTGGGCCTGACCAACGGCGACCTGGTCGACGCGGTGCTGGCCTTCTCCCCCGGCTTCGCCGCGCCGCTGGTGACCCACGGCCGGCCGCGCGCCTTCGTCTCGCACGGCACCGACGACCGGGTGCTGCCGGTGGACGTGTGCAGCCGCCGGCTGGTGCCCCGGCTGCACACCCTCGGCTACCGGGTGGAGTACGCCGAGTTCGCCGGCGGCCACGAGGTGCCGACGGAGGTCCGGCAGCGGGCGGTGGCCTGGCTCACCGGCTGACGCCGGTCAGGCGGGCCCGGTGGTGGCGCGGCGTCGAGGCGGGTGATGGCGCGGCGGGACGGGGCGGGCGACCGCGATCAGCCGGTGGCGGCCAGCCGGGCAGGCCCCAGACGTTCGGATGGTGCGGGGCGTGCGCGTCGCGGAGTTGGAGCAGCAGCCGGCCGGCGGGGTCGACCAGCAGGACGCAGGCGATCGGGTGCAGCGGGCCAACCTACCGCCCCGGTCAGCCCCGGGCGCGCCGCCCCGGCCCTCCCCGGACGAGGAACGATCTCCGCCGGGAATCCGAAAGGGACAACCTTTCAGGATATCGATTGCGCGCGTTTCCCGGGCTCGGCCGAAAGGGATGATCGGGCGGTAAGATCGGCGACAGCCTTGTGACTGATCGCTGACTGCTGAACGTGATGGCGATCACACACACTGTGCCCATGAATACGAGACTCGGCCGTGGTCGGGCATTCCGCCTCGCGGTGTGTCTCGCCCTGGTGGCGGCGCTCAGCGGATGCATGCAGCTCAACCTCGGGCTGACCGTCAACGCCGACGACACGGTCGACGGCCAGCTGCTGCTGACCGGCGAGAAGTCCCTACTCAGGTCGGCGGACCCAGGGCCGGTGCTCAGACCGGGCAACCCCGAACGGCCCGTGCTCAAGCCGTGGCGGAACAACATACCGGCGGCCTTCGACGAACTGCGGCGGAACATCCCCGCGCTGCCCGCCGGCGACGAGAGCCGGTACGAGAACGCACAGTTCTACGGCGTTCTGATCTCCTATCGGGAAAAGCCGCTGTCGGAATTCACCAGCGAGAGCGTGAATCTGGTCCGGGACGGCGATCTCTACCGCTTCACCCTTCCGTTGGACCCCACGAAATACAGCGGAAAAGTGGCCCAGCACGACCCGCAGACCCAGCAGGCGTTCCTGCAGTTGATGTCGTTCGAGATATCGGTGACCTTCCCCGGTCGGGTGATCGACACCAACGGCACGGTCGACGGCCGGTCGGTGAGCTGGAAGGTGGTCGCCAACCAGCCCAAGCCGGCGGAGCTGCGGGCGATCGCCGAGGCGCCGCCGAGGCCGTCCGCCTCCGGCGCGGGCGCCACCGCCCCGGCCGGGGACGGCTCCTCGTTCCCGTGGCTGCCGGTGGTCGGCGGCGTGCTCCTCCTGTTGCTGGTCGCCGTGGTCGTCGTACTCCTGCTCCGTCGCCGCGGCTCGGCCACCGCGGCCCCGGCCACCGACACCCCGGCCACCGCCACCCCCGCGACCGCACCCCCGGCCGACCAGCCGGGGCCGGTCTGACCCGCCACCACCCGGGCGGCCGACCCGCACCGGCCGGCCGCCGCATCTCACCCACCACCCCGCCCGCACCACCGCACCATCCGAAGGGAGATCGCCGTGAACGATCTCTTCACCTGGGCCGCCCTGGGCAGCCTCACCGGCGCCAGCGCCGCCACGCTGCTGGCCACCAACGTCATCGGCGGACTGCTCGGTCCGAGCGGCGACAAGGCCCGCAAGTGGATCGCGCTGGGTTTCGCCCTCGTGCTCTCCTACCTCACCGCGGCCTTCGCCACCGACGCCGGCGCCCAGAAGTGGATCATCGCCTTCTTCAACGGGCTGGTCATCTTCTCCGCCGCACTCGGCATCAACCAGCTGCCCCCCGGCAACCGGCAGGCGACGAACGCGTCGCCGACCCAGCTCGCGCAGGGACGCGAGCCCCGCTACCTCCGCTCGTGGGTCTGAAAGAAGGTGACCCCATGGTCTTCGGCATCGTCAGCGCCGCCGTCCACATCGTCCTCGGCGCCCTGTTCGGCCAGTGGGTCGGCGGCACCCTCGGCCTGGTGATCGGCGCCGCCGTCGGACTGCTCGTCGGCGCGCCCTTCGGCTGGGCGATCAGCTCCGCCGGCACGTACGGCACGGACGCGAAGGGAATCCTCCTCTTCGTCGTCGACCACACCTGGAGCCTGCTCAACACCGCCGTCGGGGCGATCTACCTCGCCCTGCACCTGGTCTTCGGGCACCAGCTCGACCGGGTGATCTCGCAGAGCAGCGGCCGGGTCAACCTGGTCGAAGGGGTGTCGCCCCGGTACGCCACCACCATCGGCACGGTCTGCGCCGGGTCCAGCCCCGGCATCCAACGGCACGAGGACGTGCACATCTTCCAGGCCCGGCTGCTCGGCCCGCTCTACCTGCCGCTGGTGGTGCTCAACTACGTGCTGTTCACCGTCGCCCCGGTCTGGCTGCTCTGGCACGACCACACCAACGCGCCGATCAACCGATTCACCCGCTACTTCGAGATCGGCGTCTACCCACACGTCTGGAACGAGGCCATCGCGTACCGGATCCAGGGGACCCCGCCGCGATGACCGGAGCGATCGAGACGGCCGTCGCGGACCTCGCGGCCTGGCTGACCGGGGCGGCGGGTGACCCTGTCCCGGTCGGCCCGCCCCGCGACGACGCGGACGGCGGGCTCACCGTCTGGCCGCTGGAGCTGCGGCCGGCCCGGCAGACCCGGGGTAGCGGGGCTCGCGAGCCGTACCGGTTCGTGGTCCGGCTGCTGGTCTGCGCCACCGGACCGGCCGCGCTGCCCCGGCTGGACCGGGTGCTCGCCGCCGCGGCGGCGGCCGGCGAGCCGGAGGTGGTGCTGGCGGCCGGCGACCCGGCGCTGTGGCGGGCCTTCGGCGTGCCGCCGCGACCGGCGCTGCTGGTCGACGTACCCGCGCAGATCGCCTGCCCGCTGCCGCCCGCGCCGCCCGTGCTGCAACCGCTGCGGCTGCGGCAACTGGAGATGCGCACCCTCGACGGGCGGGTGGTCGGGCCGCAGCAGCAGCCGCTCGCCGCGATGCGGGTCGAGGTGGTCGGCACCCCGTACGCCACGCACACCGACAGCGCCGGCCGGTTCCGGCTGGTCGGCGTCCCGCACGACCCCGACGCGCCGGGCCGGTCGGTCCGGGTCCGCCTGGTCGGCCGGGGCCGCACCCACACCGCCGAGCTCGACCCGGACGACCCCGACCACGTCATCGTCTGCGCGCCGCCGGCCGACTGAGCCGGCCGCCGACCGCACCCGCACAGGAGGACCGATGCCCACCTACTTCTCCCCCGGCATCTACGTCGAAGAGGTCCCCAGCGGCGCCCGCCCGATCGGACCGGTCGGCACCAGCACCGCCGCCTTCGTCGGCGTCGCCCCGGACCGCACCGCGCACGTCGACCGCGCGCTCGCCGTCAACTCCTGGTCGGAGTTCCTGCGGCTCTACGCCGACGGCGAGCACCTGGAGAGCACCCCGCTCGCCCGGGCGGTCTTCGGCTTCCTCGACAACGGCGGCACCCGCTGCTGGGTGGTCAACGTCGGCGAGGGCGGCCAGCTCACCGGCACCGGTGGCCGCCGCGGCGGGCTGCAACTGCTGGAGGCGGTCGACGAGATCTCCATCCTCGCCGCGCCCGGCTTCCACGACCCGGTCTCGCACGAGGCGCTGCTCAGCATGGCCGAGCGGCTGCGCACCATGGTGGCGATCTGCGACCCCGCCCCGGACCTGGACGACGTCTCCGCGCTGACCCGCGTCGCCACGCCGGGCCCGGGCAAACCCGCCGGCAAACCCGACGGCAAACCCGCCGACGGTACGCCGAAACCGGCCGCCGACGACGAGCCGGACGGGCAGTCCGCGTACCGGCCACGGCAGTCGGACTTCGGCACCTTCTACTTCCCGTGGATCCGGGTCCGCGACCCGCTCAGCGGAGATCTGGTGCTCACCCCGCCGAGCGGGCACGTGGCCGGCATCTGGGCCCGCACCGACGCCCTGCGCGGGGTGCACAAGGCCCCCGCCAACGAGCCGGTACGCGGCGCCGTCGACCTCGGGTACCTGGTCACCCGCCCCGAGCACGACGTGCTCAACCCCAAGGGCGTCAACGTGATCCGCTACTTCGCCGGCGAGGGGATCCGGCTCTGGGGCGCCCGTACGCTCGCCGCCGAGGCCAGCGAGTGGCGCTACCTCAACGTCCGACGGCTCTCCATCGCCATCGAACAGGCCATCGCCAACGGCACCCGGTGGATGGTCTTCGAACCCAACGACTACTCGCTCTGGCGGTCCATCCGGCGGGACGTCGGGGCGTTCCTGACCCGGGTGTGGCGCGACGGCGCGCTGCTCGGGCGTACGCCCGAGGAGGCGTTCTTCGTCAAGTGCGACGAGGAGACCAACCCGGCCGACGTCCGCGACGCCGGCATGGTGGTCGCCCACATCGGCATCGCGGTCGTCAAGCCCGCGGAGTTCGTGGTGTTCAAGCTGAGCCAGTGGGCCGGCGGCACCGAGACCGAGACGATCGGAGGCTGACATGCCGACCACGGCCACCCCGCAACCCGGCGCCCCCGTCGACCCGTACCGGGCGTACAACTTCAAGCTGCTCATCAACGGCATCACCAACGGGCACTTCACCGAGGTCAGCGGGCTCGAGGTGACGATCGGCCGGCTGGCGTACCGGGAGGCGGGCAACGACCGGGTCCGGGCGGTCCCGGGCCAGGTCGACTACGCGCCGGTGACCCTCCACTTCGGCCTCACCTCGTCCCGGGAGTTGTGGGACTGGGTGAACGCGGCCGCGAAGGGCACGGTGAGCCGGCGCAACGTCTCGGTGGTGCTGCTGGACCCGGCCGGCACCAGCGAGGTGCTGCGCTGGAACATGATCAACGCCTGGCCGACCCGGTGGCGGGGCGCCCACCTCAACACCCTCGCCCAGGAGATCGCCATCGAGGCGCTGACCCTGGCGTACGAGGGGCTGGAACTGGAGTCCGGCAGTGCGGCCGCCCCGACCACCGCGTGACTGGCTGGCCCGGGCCCTGCGCACGGCCGCCGAGGTCGCCGACCGGCTGGCCGACGCGGTCGCTCGCGCCCCCCACCCGCCCGGCCACGCGCCCGCCCGGCCCACCGCCGGCGCGGCGGATCCCCGCCCGGCCGGCACGGACGACCGGCCCGACCCGACCCGGCCCCGCCGCCCCGGCGAACCCCCCGAGCACTGGCTGCGCCTGGTCGCCGCGCACGCCCCCGGCCTCCTCCACGACCTCCCCGCCCGCATTCCCACGCCCGACCATGTTGATCAAGAGGTTCGGGTCGGATCCGGCCCGCTGGCTGACCCAAACTT
>NZ_JAPFQV010000114.1:0-6419 GCF_033804685.1 Micromonospora sp. RTP1Z1 | reverse complement strand
AGTCCGGGCCGGGCGGCAACGACGACGCGGCCGGCACCTCCAGCCTCCTGGAGGTGGCCCGGGCGCTGACCGCCGGTCCCCGGCCGCGCAACGACGTCGTCTTCGTGCTCACCGACGCGGAGGAGGCGTGCCTCTGCGGCGCCTCGGCGTTCGCGTCGAGCCATCCGCTGGCCGCCGACGGCGGGGTGGTGCTCAACCTGGAGGCGCGCGGCTCGACCGGTCCCGTGATCATGTTCGAGACGTCCCGGAACAACGCGAAGCTGGTGGACGTCTTCGGCCGCGCCGCCCCGCACCCGGTCGGCACCTCGTTCGCCGTGGAGATCTACCGGGCGCTGCCGAACGACACCGACTTCACCGCCTTCGGGGACAAGAAGTTCGTCGGGTTGAACTCGGCGTATATCGACGGCGGTGCGGTCTACCACACGCCGCTGGACACCCCGGCGGCGATGGACCGGGGCAGCCTCCAGCAGCACGGCGACAACGCGCTCGGGCTGGCCCGGGAGTTCGGCCGGACCGACCTGACGGCGCTGCGCTCTGGCCACGACGCCACCTACTTCCCGGTGCCGGGCGGGCTGGTCCGCTACCCCGGCTGGCTGACCCTGCCGCTGGCGCTGCTCGCCGTGGTCGCGGTCGGCGTGCTCGGCTGGCTGCTGCGGCGGCGGGGCCGGGCCACCGCCGGCCGGCTCGCCGCCGGCTTCGGGCTCGCGCTGGCGCCGATCGTGGCCGCCCCGCTGGGCGCGTGGCTGCTCTGGGCGGGGATCACCGCGCTGCGTCCCGGCTACGCCGAACTGCTCGACCCGTACCGGCCGGTCTGGTACCGGCTCGCCGTGGTGGCGCTCGCCGCCGCGATCCTCTTCGCCTGGTACGCGCTGACCCGCCGGTGGGCCGGCCCGGCCGCCCTCGCGTTCGGCGGACTGGCCTGGCTGGCCCTGCTCGGAGTGCTGCTCGCCGTCCTGGTGCCGGGCGGGGCGTACCTGGCGACCCTGCCCGCCCTGGCCGGCGCGCTCGCCGGCCTGGCGGCGCTGGCCACCCGGATCGACGGCCCGTGGCCGGTACTCGCGGTGGCCCTGGCCGGCGCGGTCGGCGTGGTGATCCTGCTGCCCGCCGTGGTGCTGCTCTTCCCCGCGCTCGGTATGGCGATGGGCGGGGTCGCCGCGCTCTTCGCGGTGCTGCTCGGGCTGGCCGCGCTGCCGGTGGTGGACCTGCTGCACCCGCAGGCCGGCGGGCAGCGGGGCCTGGTCGCGCTACGGGCCCGCCGGCTGGGCCCGCTGCCGGCCACCGCCGCCGCGCTGGCGGCGGTGGTCCTCGCCGGGGTCGGCCTCACGGTGGACCGCTTCGACGCCGCCCACCCGGTGCCCACCCACCTGATGTACGCGTTGGACGCCAGCACCGGCCGCGCCGAGTGGCTCAGCCGCGAGAAGGACCCGCAGCCCTGGACCGACGGGTACGTCGACGGCACGGTCTCGGTGGCGGACGACTTCCCGGGGTTGGGCGACGCCGAGTTGCGAGCCGGACCCGCGCAGGCGGCGGACCTGCCCGCGCCGAAGCTGGAGGTGCTCTCCGACACCCGTTCGGGCGGCCAGCGGGTCCTGCGACTGCGGCTCACCCCGCAGCGCCCGGTCCGTCTCGCCTCGCTGCACGTGGACACCTCGACCGCCACGGTCCGGTCTGCGACCGTGGCCGGGCGGGACGTGCCGGTGAAGGCCCGCGACGGCCGCTGGGGCTTCGGGATCGTCTTCCACGCCCCACCGCCGGAGGGCATCGAGGTCACCCTGACCCTGATCCCGAAGGCGGGCAAGGTGACGTTGCGGGCCATGGACGCCAGCGACGGCCTGGCCGCCGTCCCCGGCTTCCGCCCCCGCCCCGCCGCCGTAGGCGTGGCCGGCTCCCACACCTCCGAAATGCTCGCCGTAGCCCGCACCTACCCCCTCTGACCCCACCCCTCCCCGCGATCTTGCACTTGCGGCCTCGGCAAAAGGCAGGAACAACACACAGAACGAGGGCGCTAAGTGCAAGATCGCGGGGATCTGACCTGCCTTGGGCCGTACTCATCCGGGCTTACCGCGCGCTCGGACAGAGTCCTCGCCGCGCTGCATTTCATTCCGTATTTCTCGATTTGCCGATGTCGGGTCGCAGCCGGTAGCTCGAAGTAAGTCGCTCGCGGCGGTGCGCAGTTGGGTCACCACCGCGTCTCCGAATTCGTCGACTCCCAGGGCTCGGGCTCGGCCAGCCTTGTAAACGGCGTCGCGTACCGTGTGGCGGGTTCTCTCGGTTGGGCGCCCGGCGCGATGCTCACGGCGCAGCAGCTCGACCGCATCGGCGAGTTGTCCGACGCTGGCGGGCAGGTCGGGGGGAATCGGCTCGTTGTACTGCAACGCCATCGCTGACCGGCGGGCCACCCCCCGGCTGTGTTCGATGACTCGTTCTACTTGCGCGGTCGCGCGTGCGAAGCGTTCCACATCCTGACGGCGCAGCCAACGGGCAGGCGCCAGGCTAACTACCTCTTCGGCGCCGCTGAGCGCCTGGTGCATCCGATCGAGGTCGGATCCCATGCCGCGTAGTGCGTCCAACGCTCGAACCGCCCGCTGCTGATCGCCTGTTGCCAGCGCTGCGGAAACCTCCCTCAGCTGACCGGCGAGGCATTGGAAGATTGGGGCTGCGTCGCGGTCGAGGATCCGCATCGGGTTCAGCGGCGCCAGCAACGCGACTACCACGAGGCCCACGACACCGCCGACCATCGTTTCGACAATCCGTGGCCATTCAAGGTCCTTCTGAGCCGGAGCCAGGGTCGCGAGTAGAACCGCCGTACCGCCAGCCTGGCCAACGGCAGCCCCGCTGCGCCCGAACAGCACGAGCGTGGCGAAGATGGCGCATCCGACGATAAATCCGGTCTGCCAGAACCCGGTGCCCAGAAAGGTCAGCAGGAAGTCAGTGGTGGCGATACCAAGTCCGACTCCGAGCAGCAGTTCGACCGTGCGGTGGGCACGCTGGCCGAGCGCGGCGACGATCGTACCCACCGCGGCGGAAGGGGCGAAGATCGGCGCGGGGTTGCCCAGCACATCGTGTCCGATCGCCCAGGCCAGAGCTGCGGCGAGTCCCGCCTGCACCGAGATCACCAGGGCGACTTCCAGCTGATTCAGCCGCAATCGACCCGCCCGGCCACCTCGACCCCGAACCCGAGCAGCAGTTGCCTTCACATGCTCAACAACACGGTCAAGCCGTGACCGGTTAACGCCTGGCCGCCGGCGACCATCAGGACTCACCGAGCACTCGTACCATGCACACGCCCAGCACGTCCGGCCAATCCCCAAGGCCATCACGAAGTGACGGTCACCGAAGTCGCCCTCGAACGTGTCCTCAGCCATCTCACCGGCGAGCATGCGGCTGGCCGGGACGAGCGCCGCGATGAGTTCGGGCCGGCGCCGAGCCGACGGGCGCGGCGAGCTTCGGCAGGGCGACGGGCGTCTCAGCACCGGCCGGGCTTACCGGACCGTTGCTGGCTCTGGCCCCGGTCCGCCGGCGTCCGCTCGACCAGGTCGTTGGTCAATGAACGGAAGTGAAATAGCCGGCTTCACGGAATCATGTGAGGCGCTCGGGACGGTTCGGCGCGGGCGGCGGCTCTCTGTGAGTGGAATGGCTGTGTGGGGCGCTGATGGCCAGGAGGGCGGTGTCGTCGGTGAGCCCGGCGCCGAAGGTGCCGAGTAGATCGGTGACGGCGGTGACGGCGTCGGCGGCGTTGGTGGGTGCGAGATCGGCGGCGAATCGGGCGAGGGCTGCCGCTCCGTAACGGCCGTCGGGGGTTTCGCTGCTGGCGGTACGGGCCTCGGTGAGTCCGTCGCTGTAGAGGAGCAACGTGTCGCCGGGGTTCGCTACGACGGTGGTGTTGGTGTATTGGGAGGTCGGGAAGGCCCCCACGATGCGACCCTTCGTGCGTTGGTAGCAGGCGGAGCCGTCGGCCCGTAGCAGCAGTGGTTCGGGGTGTCCGCCGCTCGCGATGACCGCGCTGAACCCGCCGACGGTCGGTGTGGGAGTGAGGATGCCGGAGACGACGGTGCAGTAGCGGGCGTCGTCGCGATATTCCTGCCAGAGCACGGTGTTGAGGTTGTGCAGCGCGGCGGCAGGGTCGGGGTTGTAGACGGTTGCGGCGCGCAGGGTGTAGCGGGCCAGGGCGGTGACGGCCGCCGCTTCGACGCCTTTGCCGCTGACATCGCCGAGGAAGAATCCCCAGCGGCCGTCGTCGAGGGGGAACAGGTCGTAGAAGTCCCCGCCGACTTCGTCGGTGGAGGCCATCCGGTAGTACGCGGCGCTCTCAAGGCCGGGCGGGGTTTGCAGCACGGCCGGGAGCAGACTTCGTTGCAGTTTGCTGACGAGTTGCCGGAGCCGTTCGTCCTCGCGTTCGGCGGCTCTGCGGGCGTCGAGGAGCTCCCGTTCGTAGGCGCGGCGTTCTCTGGCGTCGAAGATGGTCGTGCGGATGAGTTGGGGTTGGCCTTCGCTGCTGGCCTTGACGACGGAGGTGACGAGGACCGGCATGCGGGAGCCGTCCTTGGTGCGGAGTTCGAGGGAGATACCGCCGATCTCGCCCTGCATGGTCAGCATGGGTGCGAAGTGGGTTTCGTGGTAGATGCGGCCCCCCGCCGGTGAGCAGGTCGCTGAAGCGGCGCCGGCCGACGAGTTCCTCGCGGGTGTAGCCGAGCCAGGCCAGCAGGGTGCCGTTGATCTTCGCAATGGTGCCGTCCAGGAGGGTGGACAGGTTCCCGCAGGGCGCATTCTCGTACAGGTCCTCGAGGTTGTCTTCGAGCAACGCGGGGAATCTCCCCTCGCTCGGCCCGGCGCTCCCGACATCGCATGGACCTTGGCGGGAAGGACCACGTCGGGCAGCTGCGGTCATCGGTAAGCGGCCCTGATGAACGACGTGATCGCTGCGGCCGTGGCCTCCGGCGCGCTCAACTGCGGGCAATGCCCGGTCGCGTCCAAGGTGACCAGCCGACTTCCGGCGATCTGCGCGTGCACGAACGCGCCGACTTCAGGCGGCGCGATGGCGTCCTGGGCGCATTGCAGGATCAGGGTGGGAACGCTCACCGCGGCGAGGTCGGCACGATTGTCGGACAGGAACGTGGCGCGGGCGAACACCTGCGCCATTGCGGGGTCCGTCCGGCAGAAACTTGCCGTCAGCTCTTCACCCAGCTCGGGCCGCTCAGGATTGCCCATGATCACGGGGGCCATGCTTGACGACCAGCCGAGGTAGTTGCTGTCCAGCGACTCAAGCAACTCGTCGATGTCATCGCGAGTGAAACCACCTCGGTAGTCCCCGTCATCGAGGTAGCACGGTGACGGGGTGACCAGGACAAGTGCGGCGAAGCGGTCCGGCTCGCGCTTCGCTGCGAGGACTCCGATGCTCGAACTGACCGAGTGCCCGACGAAGATCGGCTGCTGAAGGTCCAGGTCCTGGCAGATGCTCAGCACATCATCGGCGTAGCCGTCCAGGGAGGCGTACCGGTCGGCGTCCCAGGCCGTCGGGTCAGCCTTACCTGATCCGACGTGATCGAACAGCACCACCCGGGCCCACTGTTCCAGTTCGGCGGTGATGTAGCGCCACATGTGCTGGTCGCAGCCGAAGCCGTGCGCGAGCACGACGGTAGGGCCGTCCTCGCGACCGGCCAGCACGACGTTGTTACGGCTCCGCACACGCATTCACCTATCTTCCACCACCCACACGCGGGGACCAAGTGCCCGCTCACCTGGGCAAACGTTGCGTACGCAACAGACTGCGAGCCCGGTTGGGACTTGTCCTGCCTGGTGAACTCTTCGGCGGGCTCGAACTTGTCAGACTGACTCCGGAAGCCTTCGACCGGAAGCCAGCGGCATGCGACGCGCCAAGGTGCCAAGATCGGGCGGGTAGCTGTACGGCGCCGGGGACGGCCCTCGCTGCCCGAGGGGTCTGGACCGCAGGTGCATTACTGATGCCCTCACGCGCGCTACTGGCAGTGGCTGGCATCGAGTGGACGTACCGCCCGCCCCGCAGGACGGCACCCGGTGACATCCGATGATGCTCGCCACCCCCACTCGGGACGAAGGGGTCCATCTCCGTCGGCGAGACGGCGGCCGACGGAGCTTGGCGTCCAAAGAAGCCTGGGGATGGCGGTGAGAGGCTGGCTAGTTCCTCATGAACACATGGCACAGATCCGGCACAACCGAGCGCGAGTAACGGCGGAAGATGCCGGAAACCGACAGAAGGTGTTTCGACAGGTCAGGAGCCATGCCGGGGATGGCGCGGGAGGCCGGCAGGCCGGGACTCTTACGGCTTGGTGCGCGGTAGAGGAAAGACCCGGGTCGATCATGAAGGTGGCCGTGCGGGACGATCATGATTGTGACGTCAGGATGGGCCCGCACGGCCTTGTCTCATCGTATCTTCACCGGCA
>NZ_JAPFQV010000113.1:0-6446 GCF_033804685.1 Micromonospora sp. RTP1Z1 | reverse complement strand
GCCCGGCGTACCCGCGCCCGTGTCGTGTCCGAGGGGGCTGTCCGCATATCCCGGGTTGGTCGGCGGGGGACCCAGCCGCGGACCGCGCGACGACCGTGCCCCCACGAGCCGTTGCCCCCGCGCCCGGGGCCCGACCCGTCCGCGGCCGGCGGTTCGGGCCTAGCCCGCGGGCGCGGCGCCGGCCGGCGCCGCGCCCGCCACGTCCCCGGCGTAGCGCAGCATCAGGACGCCGTCGTCGGCGGCGAGCACGTGCCGCAGCGGGAGGCGGCGCGGTGGGCTGGCGTCCCCGGCGGTGATCCGGCCGGGCCCGGCGCCGGCGAGCAGCGGCGCGACGGTCAGACAGAGCTCGTCGACCAGGTCGGCGGCGGTCAGCGCGCCGAACAGGTGCGGACCGCCCTCGCAGAGCAGCTGACCGAGACCCCGGTGCCGCAGCTCGGCGAGGCCGGCGGCGAGGTCCACCCGGTCGGCGCCGCAGCGGACCACGTCGGCGACGTCGGTCAGGCCCGGCGGAGCCTCGGCCGCGGCGCTGGTCAGCACCACCGGTCGGACCGGCGCGTCGGCGAAGGCCGCCTGACCCGGGTCGAGGTCCAGCGAGCCGGAGACCACCACCAGCGTCGGGTACTCGGCCAGCCCGTGCTCCCGGCGCCAGGCCCGGCGGCCCTCGTCCAGGCGGACTGCCCGGTAGCCCTCGTGCCGCAGGGTGCCCGCCGCCACCACCAGCGCGTCGCAGAGCATCCGCAGCAGACCGAAGACCCGCTTGTCCGGCTCCCCGGAGAGCCCGGCGGAGTAGCCGTCGAGGGCCACCGCGCCGTCGACGCTGGAGACGAAGTTGACCCGCAGGTGGGGGTGGTCGGCGCGGCCGTAGAGGGCGGCCAGCTCGGCGTCGTCCAGCGGCCCGGACGCGGGCGCCGGCCAGAGCCGGGAAATCGGGATTCCGACGGTCATTCGCTGGCCGGACCCGTGACCGGAGGGGTGGGTCGGGGGGTACGGTGCTGGCAGTCGCACCAGTTCCGGCCAGGACAGTCGTCGTGCCGCCTCGCCCGGCACGCTCGGCAGATCATGCTGGCAGCCTATGCCGAGGAAGGACGGGACAGCATGCCGCGTCAGATCTTCCAGGTGAAGGTGTCCCTGACCGGGGTCCGGCCGTCGGTCTGGCGGCGGGTGCTGGTCCCCGGCGGCTACACGCTGGACCGGCTGCACCGGGTGGTGCAGCACGCGATGGGTTGGCGCGACTGCCACCTGCACTCGTTCGAGATCGACGGCCTGCAGTACGGCGAGCCCGACCCCGACGGCGAGCTGGCGCTCCGCGACGAGCTGGACGTCCGGTTGGACGCGGTGGTCGGCAAGGGCAGCCGCTTCCACTACACCTACGACTTCGGCGACTGGTGGGAGCATGACCTGGCTGTGGAGGACGCGTTCACCGCCGACCCGGACGAGCGCTACCCGTCCTGTGTCGACGGGGAACGCACCTGCCCGCCGGAGGACGTCGGTGGCCCCACCGGCTACCAGGTGCTGCTGGTCGCGCTCGCCGACCCGGCCCACCCGGAGCACCGGTCGATGCGCGACTGGGCCGGTGCGGGCTTCGATCCGGAGGCCTTCGACCCGGGCCGCGCCGCCACCCTGCTGCGCCGGCTCTGCTGACCCGGTCGACCGCCCGTAACGCCACGCCTCCGCCCGCCGCGTCGCGGCGGCGGCGCGATAAAATCTGGGAACGCTCCCATAGGTCTATTGACACCCATCGCGGCCGACGGCAATCTCATGGGAGCGTGTTCGGCCGCCAGATCATCGGCGGGATCATGGAAGGTGCCGTCAAGTCATGAGCAACCCAGCCAGCCCGCCCGCAGCCGGCGTACTCGACCACGGGCCGGACCTGACCTTCCCGCCCGGCTTCCTCTGGGGCGCGGCGACCGCCGCGTACCAGATCGAGGGGGCGGCCGCCGAGGGTGGCCGTACCGCGTCGATCTGGGACACCTTCAGCCACACGGACGGCCGGACCGTGGCCGGGCACACCGGCGACGTGGCCTGCGACCACTACCACCGGATGCCCTCCGACGTGCGGCTGATGGCCGACCTGGGGCTGAAGTCGTACCGGTTCTCGGTCTCCTGGCCCCGGGTGCAGCCCGGCGGGTCGGGCGCGGCCAACGCCGAGGGGCTGGACTTCTACCGCCGGCTGGTGGACGAGCTGCTGGCCCACGACATCGAGCCGTGGCTGACGCTCTACCACTGGGACCTGCCCCAGCCGCTGGAGGAGGTCGGGGGCTGGCCGGCCCGCGACACGGCCGACCGGTTCGCGGACTACGCCCAGCTCGTCGCCGACGCGCTCGGTGACCGGGTGCGCTACTGGACCACGCTGAACGAGCCGTGGTGCTCGGCCTTCCTCGGCTACGGCTCCGGGGTGCACGCGCCGGGCCGGTCGAACGGGGCGGACGCGGTCCGCGCCGGGCACCACCTGATGCTCGGCCACGGCCTCGCCGTGCAGGCGCTGCGGACGTCCCGGCCGGACGCCCAGCTCGGCATCACCGTCAACCTCTACCCGGTCACCCCGGCCACCGACGCGCCCGGCGACGTCGACGCCGCCCGGCGGATCGACGCCCTGGCCAACCGGTTCTTCCTCGACCCGGTGCTGCGCGGGTCGTACCCGGCGGACCTCAAGGCCGACCTGCGCGAGGTCACCGACTTCGGGCACGTCCGGGACGGCGACCTGCAGATCATCTCCACCCCGCTGGACCTGGTCGGCGTCAACTACTACAGCCGGCACGTGGTCGCCGCGCCGGTCGAGGGGGCCGAGCCGGAGAAGTCCTGGCGGGCGCGGTCGTGCTGGCCGGGCAGCGAGGACGTTCGGTTCGTCACCCGGGGCGTCCCGGTCACCGACATGGACTGGGAGATCGACGCCCCGGGGCTGGTCGAGACGCTGGAGCGGGTGCACCACGACTACACCGACCTGCCGCTCTACGTCACCGAGAACGGCTCCGCCTTCGTCGACACGATGGTCGACGGGCGGGTCGACGACGCCGACCGGCTGGCCTACTTCGACGCCCACCTGCGCGCCTCGCACGCGGCGATCAGCTCCGGGGTGCCCCTGAAGGGCTATTTCGCCTGGTCACTGATGGACAACTTCGAATGGGCCTGGGGATACACCAAGCGGTTCGGCATGATCTACGTCGACTACGACAGCCAGCGCCGGATCCCCAAGTCCAGCGCCAGGTGGTACGCCGAGGTGATCCGACGCAACGGTCTGGCCGCACAATAGGCGAAGGCCAGCCAGTTCACGGGCGGCTCCGACGTCCACCCCGACCGGGTGGGCGGCGGATCCGCCCGACGTCGGAGGAGTTGACGATGACAACGCAGCGCACCCGGTCGCTCGGGCGCCCGACCCTCGACGCGGTGGCGGCCCGCGCGGGCGTCGGGCGCGGGACGGTCTCCCGCGTGGTCAACGGCTCGCCCCAGGTCAGTCCGGAGGCCCGGGCCGCGGTGCAGCAGGCCATCGCCGAGCTGGGGTACGTGCCGAACCGGGCGGCCCGCGCGCTGGTCACCCAGCGGACCGACTCGGTGGCGCTGGTGGTCTCCGAGTCCGGCGAGCGGGTCTTCACCGAGCCGTTCTTCGCCGGCATCGTCCGCGGCGTCAGCTCCGGGCTGCTGGAGACCCCGATGCAGCTCTGGCTGGCCATGGTGCAGTCGCCGATCGAGCGGGAACGGGTCGAGAACCACCTGACCAGCCAGCACGTCGACGGCGTGCTGCTGCTCTCGCTGCACGACTCCGACCCGCTGCCCACCCTGCTGGAGGAGCGTGGCCTGCCCACCGTGCTCGGCGGCCGGCCGGCCCGGATGCTGCACCCCAACGCCCAGCCGGCCTGGTTCGTCGACATGGACAACGTCGGGGGCGCCCGGCAGGCGGTGGAACACCTCTTCGAGCGGGGGCGGCGACGCATCGCCACCATCGCCGGGCCGCAGGACATGGGCGCCGGCCTGGCCCGGTTGTCCGGCTACCGGGAGGCCGTCCAGGCCACGGGCGGCAGCGTCAACCCGGACCTGATCGCGTACGGGGATTTCAGCGAGGGCAGCGGCACCGCCTGCATGCGGCGGCTGCTGGAGGTCTGCCCCGACCTGGACGCGGTCTTCGCCGCCTCCGACCTGATGGCGTTCGGCGCCCTTCGTACGCTCCGCGAGGCTGGCCGGCGGGTGCCCGAGGACGTGGCGGTGGTCGGCTTCGACGACGCCCCGATCGCCCGGCAGGCCGAGCCGCCGCTGACCACGGTCTTCCAGCCGGTGGAGGAGATGGGCCGGCAGATGGCCCGGCTGCTGTACTCCCGGATCCGCGGCGACGAGCTCCCCTCCCCGCACGTCCTCCTCGACACCAAGCTCATCCACCGCGCCTCCGCCTGACGGCCTCCCCACCTCCCCCACCCCCCGCCATCCCCGCCGGGATCCGCGCACACCCACCCCGCCGCGCGCGCCGCCCCTCCGCCAAGATCCGCGCACTTTCACAGAATGCGTGGCTATTCACGGCCGGATAGGGCCTCTTTCCGTGAAAGAGGGCCGACTGGTGGGCGGGAGGGGGTGGGGAGCGGGTCAGGCGGGGGTCGCCCAGCGGCGGAGTTCGCGCTTGGCGAGGGGGGCCCGGTGCACCTCGTCGGGGCCGTCGGCCAGCCGCAGGGTGCGGGTCTGGGCCCAGTGGCCGGCGAGCGGGGTGTCCTGGCTGACGCCGGCGCCGCCGTGCCCCTGGATGGCCTTGTCGATCACCCACTCGGCCATCGCCGGGGTCGCGATCTTGATGGCCTGGATCTCGGTGTGCGCGCCCTCCGCGGTCAGGTCCGCCCCCGCGAGTTCCCTCTCGTAGCGTCGCAACCCCAACCAGCTACTTCTCCCGGACCGCGCGCAGACCGTGCTCGACCAGCGGCGCCACCATGTCGCCGATCCGGTCGAAGCCCCCGCCGAGCGTCTGCCCGAGGGTGTGCCGGTAGTGGATCCCCTCGCAGATCACCGCGAGCTTGAAGCAGCCGAGCGCCACGTGCCAGTGCAGCGGGCCGACGTCGACGTCGCTGCGGCCGGCGTACCGGTCGATCAGCTCGGCGCCGGTGTGGAAGCCGGCGCGTGGGCCGATCCCGTCGGCGACCGGGTTGCCCTCGGCGAGGTCGCTGTCGCCCAGCACGCTCCAGTACGTCAGCAGCAGCCCCAGGTCCGCGAGGGGGTCGCCGAGGGTGGCCATCTCCCAGTCCAGCACCGCCCGGACCGTGACCGGGTCGACCGCGGCGAGAAGGTTGTCCAGCCGGTAGTCGCCGTGCACGATCCGTCCCGCGTTGGCGCCCTCCGGCACCGTGTCGGCGAGCGCGTCGCGCAGCTCGTCGATGCCGGGCAGCTCGCGGCTGCGGGAACGGTCGAGCTGGCCGGCCCAGCGGCGTACCTGCCGGCCCAGGTAGCCCTCGGGGCGGCCGAAGTCGGCCAGCCCGACGGCGGCCGGCTCGACCATGTGCAGCGCGGCCAGGGTGTCCATCATCGCCATGGCCAGGTCACGCCGCTGGCCGGCGGTGAGCGGGTCGGTCTGCGACCGGCTCCGGTAGACCTCGCCGTCGACCTTCTGCATCAGGTAGAACGGCGCGCCGAGCACGTCGGGGTCGGCGCAGAGCAGCAGCGCCTCCGGGACCGGGACGTCGGTCGGCGCCAGCGCCGAGATCACGCGGTGCTCGCGGGCCATGTCGTGCGCGGTGGCCAGCACGTGCCCGAGCGGGGGCCGGCGCAGCACCATCTCGCGCTCGCCGGCGCGCACCAGGTACGTCAGGTTGGACTTGCCGCCGGCGATCAGCCGCGCCGACAGCGGCCCGGCGGCCAGCTCGGGCCGCCGCTCGGTCAGGTACGCGGCGAGCCGGTCGAGATCCGGGCCCTTCGGGGACCGGTCGGACGCCGAGCCGGTCGGGGTGCGGGCAGGGTCGACGGCCGGTTCGGTCATCCGAATAGTTGATGGCAGCTCAGCTTTCTTGTCAAGGTCGGATTTGCCGCCGGGACATGCCGCTGCAACAGGGGTGAAATGGTCAACCGACAGGCCGGTGCCCAGCCTGTCGGCCGCCACGGCCGGCCCGCCGAGCGGAGGACCAGACATGTTGCTGAGAGTTCGGGTGACCCTGCCGGACCGACCCGGGACGCTCGGCCAGGTGGCCCGCACACTCGGCGTGTCCGGTGCCGACATCGTCCAGGTGGTGGTGCTGGAGCGGCTCGGCGGCCGGGCGGTCGACGACTTCACGGTGGTCTGGCCGGGTGCGGCGCGGGTGGAAGGCCTCCTCGCCGGTCTGGCCGCGTTCCCCGGCGTCAAGGTGGACGGGGTGTGGCGGGCGTTCGGCGCGCCGACCACCACCGGCCAGGACGCCGAACTGCTCGCCCCGGTCGCCGCGATCCCGACCGACGGGGTGGCCACCCTGGTGGACGCGGTGCCCGGGCTGCTCGCCGCCGACTGG
>NZ_JAPFQV010000112.1:0-8224 GCF_033804685.1 Micromonospora sp. RTP1Z1 | reverse complement strand
CCCGGGCGGCCTTCCCGGCGGCGGTGGCCCGGGCCACCGCCGACCCGGCCGGCACCGCCGGCACCCGGGGCACCACCTGCTCGCAGACCGGGCAGGGCGCGCCGTCGACCAGGTGCGCCCGCAGCGCCACGGCCTGGTCGGTGGCCTTCGCCTCCTCGTGCGCCCGGAAGGCCGTCTCCAGCTCCGCGTCCGCCCGCTCGGCCGCCGTACGGGCCTCCGCGAGGGCCCTCGCCGCCGCCTCGTGCTCGCCCTGCGCCGCCGCGACCGCCGCCCGGACCGCGTCCGCCTCGGCGGTCAGCCGCTCCCGGTCGGCGTGTGCCTTCAGCAGCAGCCGCAGCGCGCTCTCGTCGCCGGCCGCGGCGAGCTCGCCCCGCAGCTTCTCCTCCCGCTCCTCGGCGAGCGCCACCGCGGCAGCAGCCTCGTCGGCCGCGGTCCGCGCCGTGGTCACCGCGCGGGCCAGCTCGGCGATCCCGTCCGGCGCCCGCACCCCGGCCAGCACCGCCAGCTCCGCGTCGAGCCCGGCCAGCGCCGCCGCCACGTCCCGCGCCGTGGCCCGGGCCCGCTCCAGCTCCGGTACGGCCGCCGCCACGGCCCCGGCCAGCTCCCGCATCCGGTCCGCCCGCTCCTCGGCGCCGGCCAGGGTCTCGTCGTCGTCGGCGGCGAGCCCACCGAGCATCCGGTCCACGGCCTCCAGCTTCGCCTCGGCCTGCCCGGCGCGTTCGGTGGCCCGCTTCTGCACGTCCTCGTAGACGCCGAGGCCGAGCAGGTTGATCAGGATCTGCTGCCGGGTTGCGGGCTTGGCGTGCAGGAAGTCGGCGAACTGCCCCTGCGGCAGCACCACGCAGGAGGTGAACTGCTCGTACGGCAGCCCGACCGCCTCCAGCACCGCGTCCTCCATCTCGGCGGGGGTGCCGGCGATCACCTCGCCGAGGTCGTCCGGGCTGAGCCCGGTGTCGAGCTTGGTCACGTCGAAGCCGGCGGGCATGAGCTGGAGCCCGGCGTTGGCGGTCTTGACGGCGCCCCGGCCGTCCCGGCGGACCACCCGGGTGGCCACGTACCGGTCGCCGGCGGACTCGAAGACCAGCCGGACCCGGGCCTCGGTGGTCGACGGGGCGAGCGCGTTGGCCAGGCCCCGGGTGCCGCCCCACCGGGGCACGGTGCCGTAGAGGGCGAAGCAGATCGCGTCGAGCACCGTGGACTTGCCCGAGCCGGTCGGCCCGACCAGGGCGAAGAAATCGGCGTCGGTGAAGTCGACGGTGGTCTCCTCGCGGAAGACGGTGAAGCCCGCCATGTCCAGCCGGATCGGTCGCATCAGCGGTCGACCTCCTCGAGAAGCTCGTCGAAGAGCTCCTGGACGCCCTCGTCGGCGTGCCCGCGGCTGCCCAGGTAGTCGGCGAAGAGCTCGTGCGGCGACCGGCCGGCCCGCTGGGCGGTACGGGTGCCGCTGCCGGGTGCCGGAACCAGCTCCGGATCGATCCGGATCTCCAGCGCGCGGGGGAGCAGCTCCTGCACCTCCTCGCGCAGCCCGGCGCGGGGCTGTTCGCGGACGTACACCCGCAGCCAGCCCTCCGGCGCCTCGATCTCGGCGAGCTGGGCCAGGGTGCCCCGAACGGTGCGCAGCGGGGTCGCCCCCGGCACCGGCACCTCCCGGATCTGGGCGGCGGTCCGGGCGGTCACCTCGACGAGGGTCACCGAGGCGACGTTCTCCTGCTCGCCGAAGTCGATCGCCAGGGGGCTGCCGCTGTAGCGCACCGGGCAGGGGCCGATGACCCGCTGGGAGCGGTGCAGGTGACCGAGCGCCACGTAGTGCGCGGTGCCCGGGAAGACGGTGGCGGGCACGGCGTAGCCGAGGACGGTGTGCGCGTCCCGCTCGCCGCCGCCGGTGCTCGCCCCGACCACGGTCAGGTGGGCGGTGACCAGGTGCACCCGGTCGGGCTCGGTGAAGCCCTCGGTGAGCCGGGCGAGGACCCGGCCGAGGTGGTCGGCGTACGTCTGGTTGGCCTCGGCGGCGGTCAGCTCGTACATCTCCACCGCGCGGACGGCGTACCGCTGGGAGAGGAAGGGCAGCGCGGCGAGCTGCCAGCGCTCGCCGTCGGCGGTGACGCCGTCGATGATGTGCTCGGCCGGACTGTCCCGGACGCCGCCGCGCAGGGTGATGCCGGCCGCCTCGGCCCAGGGGCGCAGCGCGTCGAGCGCCTGCCCGTTGTCGTGGTTGCCGCCGATCGCCACCACGTCGGCGCCGGTGCGCCGCAGCGCGGTCAGCGCCCGGGTCACCAGCCGGGTCGCCTCCGGGGTGGGCGCCGCGGTGTCGTACAGGTCGCCGGCCACGATGACCAGGTCGGGGCGCTCGGCTCGGGCGATCTCGATCACCTGGGCCAGCACCTGCTTGTGCTCCTCGGCCCGCGACTGTCCCTTGAGGACCTTGCCGACGTGCCAGTCGGAGGTGTGCAGGATCTTCATGGCTGGATCACCTCAGAACGGGATGTCGTCGTCGCCGGCGCCGGAGCCGACCACGGCGAACGGGTCGGCCGACTGGGTGATCGAGCGCAGCGTCTCCGACGGCGCCCGGCCGGCCTCGGAGACCCGGGTCGCCCAGGCCGGGAAGGGGAATTCCAGGCAGAGCGGGACCGGAATGTCCGGCTGGTTGACGAACATGGTGCCCGGCTTGGCCAGCAGCGCCCGCTGCCGCTGGGCGGGTGGGAGGAAGCCGTACTCCGGGCGGGACGCCTCGGCCGGGTCGAGCCGGCCGACCACCCGGATCGCCGAGTTGGTGACGATCCGGCGTTCCACCTCGCTCGCCGTCTGCTGCGCGCCGACCAGGATCACCCCGAGCGAGCGGCCCCGCTCGGCGATGTCCAGCAGCACCTCCTTGATCGGGGAGGAGCCCTCGCGGGGGGCGTACTTGTTCAGCTCGTCGAGGACGACGAAGAGCAGGGGCTTGGCGGTGCCGGCCTTCTCCTTGCGCTCGAACTCGCTCTTCAGCGTCACGCCGACCACGAAGCGCTGCGCCCGGTCCGGGAGGTTGTGCAGGTCGACGACCGTGACCTGGGCGCTCTCGGCGGTGTTGATCGAGTGCGGGCGACGGGTGGCCAGGTCGCCGCGGATCAGCCGGGCCAGGTCCTTCTTGCTGCCGATCAGCCGGCGGGCGAACGCGTTGATCGTGCCGAGCCCGACTGCGCTGCCCGCCCACTCGGACCGGGTTTCGTCGTCGTTGAGCTGCTCGACGATGTGGTCGACCAGGTCGCCGTACGACCCCAGCCGGACCCCGTCCAGGCTGACCCCGCCGTCGGCGGGCTGGGCGTACCGGCCCAGGTGGGCGGCGACCGAGTGGACCACCATCGTGTACTGCTGGCGCTCGTCGTCGGCGTCGGCGAAGACGTACGGCAGGAGCCGGTCGGCGCAGAACTCGGCCAGCGTCCAGTAGAAGCTGTCCACCCCGGTGAGCCGGCTGCTCACGTCCGGCGTGCCGGAGGAGTCACCGACCCGGGGCGGGGCGTAGACCCGCACGTCGGGGAAGGCGCCGGCGTCCAGCCCGAGCTTCGCGTACCCGGCCCGGGTGGCATCGTCGAGCCGGATGTTGGGGTGGTCGAGGAAGAGCAGGTCCTCGCCTTTGACGTTGAAGATCAGCGCCTTGGCGTTGACCGCGTCGCCGCCGAGCACCCCGGAGCGGAAGACCGAGTAGAGCAGGAAGGTGGCGAAGCTGGTCTTGGTGGCCACCCCGGAGATGCCGGAGATGGAGACGTGCGCGCCCCGGGTGCCGTCGAGGAAGTCGGCGTTGAGGTAGACCGGCACGCCGTCGCGGCCCATGCCCATCGGGATGCGCCGTTCCATCCGGTCGAAGTGCAGCGCCCGGTCCCGGGCGTCGCCCTCGGCCCGGTGCACCACCGCGCCCGGGGTGGGCGGCACGTAGAACTCGGGGTCGACCCGGGTGGTGGTGATCTCCGCGGCCTCCTGCACCTGGGCCGGCAGCGTGCCGTCGGCGATGGCGAAGACGTCGGAGTCGAACTGCGCGCCCTCGTGCCGGGCGCGGACCTGGGTGACCACGCCGGCGATGGTCACCGGCTCCCGGCCGGGCAGCTCGCGGCGGGTGACCACGACGTCGTCGAGCTGGAGGTAGCTGCCGGGGGCGACGGCGGTCCAGAACGTCAGCGGGGTGGCGTCGGCGGTGCCGAGCACCCGGCCGACCCCGTCGCCGGGGCCGTCGAGCAGGTCGTCGGTCATCGGCGGACTCCGGTCAGCTGGTCGTCTCGGTCGCGGGGCACGACCTGCATCCTGCCCGAGGTATGCGACAGGTTGCCACGCGACGCGGCGGACGCCACCCGACCCGCTCGCCGCCCTCGCGCAGCGGCGTCGGGTGCCCACGCTGCGTGTGCGCAGCTGTCCGGATTCCGCCCGGTCGGGCCCGATCCGCGAGATCCTGTAAAAAGCCCACGCACTGAGGGCGCGAGGAGCGGCCGTGGAATCGACGCGTAGCCGGTTGGCGGCGCTGCTGGTCCTCGCCGTGCTGCCGCCGGTGCTGGAGGCGACCGTGCTGCAGGCCATCAGCTTCCACGCGGCCCGCGGCCTCGCCCCCCAGGTCACCGCGGTCTGGCCGTACGACTCCTACCATGACCTGCGCTGGCTGCTGGCCTACCACAACTCCTGGGCAGCTTTCCTGTTCGGCCTGCTGGCCCTCGTCGGGATCCGCGGGCTGCTCACGGCAGGACTGACCGCGCTGGCCTGGCCCGCGACGGTGGACCGTCCCTCGTTCCGCTGGCTGGTCATGCGGAACCTGAAGGTCGCGGCGTTCGCCGCGGTGATCATCTCGCCGTGGGCCGCGCTCTCGCTTGCCTTCTCGGCGGTCGCGCTCTCCTGGTACCTGCTGGCGTCGGTGGTCCCGATGCTGGTGCTCGCCCCGTTCCTGCAGCGGGCCGGCGTGGTCGCGGGGTGGTGGCGGGGTCTGCCCTCGATCGAGATGGTCGGCTGGTCGCTGCTCAACTTCGCCGTCCTCACCCTCGCCGGCGCGGTCATCGCCAGCACTCCCGGCTGGTGGACGCTCCCGGTGAACGGCCTGGCCGGCGTCGCGAACGGGCTGCTGTGGCGGCAGACCGTCGCCGCGGCCGTGCTGCCCGCGCGGATCCACTGGCCGCGGGTGCCGGTGGCGCCGCTGGCGATCGTCCTCACCATGGTCGCCGCGGTGGGGGCCCAGGCGCTGATCGGTATCGCGGCGGGCGGGCAGGGGGAGCAGCGCCCGCCCATCATCTCCGAGCGGCTTCCCGACCGGGTGCCGTACGCGGTGATCGTCATCGCGGGACACGATTCGAGCTGGAACGGCCGCCCCGCCGCCGACCCCCGGGTCGAGCGCTTCTCCTACCAGGGCCTCGACGGTCAGGGCCGGCCGCTGCCGTACCGGCCGCAGGCCACCCACCGCTCGATGGACTCCAGCGCCGTCCTGCTCGCCGCCCACGTCGACGCGCTGCACCGGCGCACCGGCCGGCCGGTGGCGCTGCTGGGGCAGAGCGAGGGCGCGATGGTGGCCCGCACCTACCTGGAGAAGTGGCCGCACACCTCGGTGACCGCGGCGATGATGTTCAGCCCGCTGGTCCGGCCGGGACGCGCCTACTACCCGCCCCCGGGCCATCAGGGTTGGGGTGTGGTGGCGGGATGGGAGCTGCGGGGCATCTTCGCGCTGGGAAACCTTCCGAAGAAGGTGAAGAGCCACCCCGACGAGCCCTTCGTGCGCTCGGTGCTGGTCGACGCCCCGTTCTACCGCAACCGCACGCTCTGCCCGGTGGCCGGCGTACGCATGATCGCCTTCCTGCCGACCGTCAGCGCCGCCGAGGCGCCACCCGGCGAGTACGCCCGGATCCCGGTGTTCCAACTGCCCGCCCTCCACGGCGGCCTGCTCGGCCGCCGTGCCGCCGAGGTGCGGGTGGTCGACTTCCTGGCCGGCGACAAGATCGACCAGCCGAGACGGGAGTACGACCTGTTCCAGCGGCTGGGGGCCGCCTGGCAGCCGCCGCCGCTCGCCCTGTCGCTCAACCCGGTCTGGTCGGCCACCCGGGAGGCGGACCCGGCGTTCACCGGCCGGATCTGCGAGGCGCGCTGACCGGACCGGCCGGCACCGCCGAGCCGTTGAGCGCCACCATCAGCACCGCCCGGCGGACTCCGGTCAGCTGATCGTCTCGATCGCGGGGCACGACCTGCCTCCTGCCCGAGGGATGCGACAGGTTGCCACGCGACGCGGCGGACCCCACCCGCCCGGTCCGCACCCGGTGTCGCAGCGCCACCGCCCCGGCACGTACCGGGTCCGGTCCGGTCCGGTCCGGTGCGGTCCGGTCCGGTCCGGTCGCCGGAACGTCCGCACGGGACTCGGGCCGCCCTGACACGTCGTGGTGAACGGAACACGAAAAGTTGTCGAAAAATTTTGGCCGTGAGTCGTGACACACAAGGGCACCGAGGCGTTTAAATATGTCACAGGCACATCGAGGATCTTTTACCCATCGATCCGTGTGCCCTGTCGTGGCCCGTGACCTGCGGAAACCTCGACCGATTCGGCGTGCAAAGACGCCGGATCACCGTCGGTCGGCACCCCCCCCGACCGACCGTCCTACCGAAGGCAGGATCTCCATGCGTCGTACCACCCTCCTGAGCGGCCTCGCCACGGCCGCTCTCCTGGCCGCCGCCGGCACCGTGCCGGCCTCCGCCTCCGCCGCGCCCGTGTCCTCGGATGCGTTCACCCGCGCGGTCGCCCAGCTCAAGGCACACTCGGGCAGCGCGCTCGTCACCGACGGGCAGAGCTTCACGCTGAAGAACACGGTCACCGACGCCGACGGCACCGAGCACGTCCGGGTGCACCGCTACCAGGACGGCCTGCCGGTCCTGGGCGGCGACACCGTCGTGCACCTGGGCAAGGGCAACACCTGGCGGGGCGCCAGCCAGAGCCTCGCGGTGGCCCCCACCCGGGGTGCCAAGGCCAAGGTCAGCGGTACCACTGCCGGCCGTACCGCGCTGGCCGCCTCGACGGCCACCGGCCGTACGGTCGCCGGCAGCAACCTGGTCTACGACGCCGACTCCGCCGGCACCGCGCTGGCCTACGAGGTCGTCGTGGGCGGCACCTATGCCGACGGCACCCCGAGCGAGCTGCACGTGCTGGTCGACGCCACCACTGGCAAGATCCGCGACTCGTGGGAGGGCGTGGAGCGCGACGGCACCGGCAACACCTTCCACTCCGGCAGCGTGCCGGTCGGCACCACCCTCTCCGGTGGCACCTTCCAGCTCAACGACGGCGCCCGGGGCGGTCACAAGACCTACGACCTGAACGGTGGCACCACCGGCACCGGCACCCTGGTCACCAACACCTTGAACGTCTTCGGCGACGGCATCCTGACCAACAGCCAGACCACCGCCGCGGACGCCGCCTACGGCGCGGCCGAGACCTGGGACTACTACAAGAACACCTTCGGCCGCAACGGCATCCGCAACGACGGTGTCGCCGCCTACAGCCGGGTGCACTACAGCACCAACTACGCCAACGCGTTCTGGAGCGACTCCTGCTTCTGCATGACCTACGGTGACGGCGGCTCCGGCTGGTACCCGCTGACCTCCCTGGACGTCGCCGGACACGAGATGAGCCACGGCGTCACCGCCGCCACCGCCGCGCTGCGCTACAGCGGCGAGTCCGGTGGCCTCAACGAGGCCACCAGCGACATCTTCGGCACCATGGTCGAGTTCTACGCGAACAACGCCAAGGACCCGGGCGACTACCTGATCGGCGAGAAGCTGCGGACCAGCGGCGCGCCGCTGCGCTACATGGACAAGCCCTCCAAGGACGGCTCCTCCGCCGACTGCTGGAGCAGCTCGGTGGGGCGGCTGGACGTGCACTACTCCTCCGGCGTGGCGAACCACTTCTTCTACCTGCTCGCCGTCGGCAGCGGCTCCTCGTCGTACGGCAACAGCCCGACCTGCAACGGCAGCACCGTCACCGGCATCGGCAACACCAAGGCCGGCGCCATCTGGTACCGCGCGCTGACCACCTACATGACCTCGCGGACCAGCTACTCCGGTGCACGCACCGCGACCCTGTCGGCCGCCAAGGACCTGTACGGCGCCGGCAGCGCCGAGTACAACACGGTCGCCGCCGCCTGGTCGGCCGTGAGCGTCAACTGACCGCCTGACCCGGCGTCGGCGGCCTCCTCCACCGCCGACGCCGGGAGGCAGCGCCTCCGATCACGGGCGCGGGGAC
>NZ_JAPFQV010000111.1:0-8744 GCF_033804685.1 Micromonospora sp. RTP1Z1 | reverse complement strand
CCCCCGGGCTCCCCACCGCCTCGCCGAGCCCGACCGGCACCTGGCCGCCGGCGCCGTCGCCCAGCCCGTCACCCCGCTGACCGCACGCCGCCGGCCCGGCCACCTCGGGCCGGCGGCGCGGCCGGTCGGGGAGGCGGCCCGGCAGCACCCGCACGGCAAGGTCCGAATCCCGCCAGCCATCGTCCCGACCAGCAAGGCAGTATCAGTGGCGTGGAGTTGGACTTCGAACGGTGCTACCGGGCCGTGGACAGCCGTGACCAGCGGTTCGACGGCTGGTTCTACACCGGCGTGACCTCGACCGGGATCTACTGCCGGCCGTCCTGCCCGGCGACGACGCCGAAGCGGCAGAACGTCCGGTTCTTCCCGTCCGCCGCCGCCGCGCAGGGCGCCGGGCTGCGGGCCTGCCGCCGCTGCCGCCCCGACGCCGCCCCGGGCTCCCCGCAGTGGGACGTCCGGGCCGACGTGGTCGGGCGGGCGATGCGGCTGATCGCCGACGGGGTGGTCGACCGGGACGGCGTACCGGGGTTGGCGGCCAGGCTCGGCTACACCGAGCGGCACCTGCACCGGATGCTCCGCGCCGAACTGGGCGCCGGACCGCTCGCGCTGGCCCGCGCCCAGCGCGCCCAGACCGCCCGGATCCTCATCGAGACCACCGGCCTGGGCATGGCCGAGATCGCGTTCGCCGCCGGGTTCGGCAGCGTCCGGCAGTTCAACGACACGGTGCGGGAGGTGTACGCGGCGGCGCCTTCCGAGCTGCGGATCAGCCGGGGCGGCCGGCCCGCGACCCGCGGGGCGGGCACGATCACGCTGCGGCTGGCGTACCGGCCGCCGCTGCACGCGACGGCGCTGCTCGACTTCCTCGCGCTGCGGGCGTTGCCCGGCGTGGAGGAGGTCCGCGACGGGACGTACCGCCGGGGGTTGCGGCTGCCGCACGGGGCCGGCGAGGCCGCGCTGACCCCCGCCGACGGGCACGTCTCCGCGACCCTGCGGCTGGCCGACATGCGCGACCTGGCCCCCGCGGTCGCCCGCTGCCGCCGCCTGCTCGACCTCGACGCCGACCCGGTCGCGATCGACGAGACCCTCGCCCAGGACCCCGCCCTGGCCGCGGCGGTGGCTGCCGAGCCGGGAGTACGCCTCCCCCGCGCCGTCGACGGCTTCGAGATGGCGCTGCGCGCCATCACCACCCAACAGGTCTCCCTCCAGTCCGCCCGAACCACCCTCAACCGCCTCCTGCAGGCAGCCACCCCCGCCCCCACCGGTGATCAAGAGGTTCGCGTCGAGGAAACGGTCCCTGGCGGACGCGAACTTCTTGATCAACACGGGCAGGGCGCGCCGCTGCGGGGGTTCGTCAGCGCGGCGGAGGTGGTGGGATTGGCGGACAGCGCGTTCGGTATGCCGGTGGCGCGGCGGGAGACGATCCGGGCGCTGGCGCGGGCGGTCGTGGACGGGGAGCTCGAGCTGGAGCCGGGCGGGGACCGGGAGGACACCGTGCGCCGGCTCACCGCGCTGCCCGGGATCGGGCCGTGGACCGCCGGCTACGTGGCGATGCGGGCCCTCGGCGACCCGGACGTCTTCCTCCCCACCGACCTCGCCGTCCGCCGGGGCGCGGGCGCGCTCGGCCTGCCCACCGAACCGAAGACCCTCGACGCGTACGCCGATCGCTGGCGCCCCTGGCGGTCGTACGCCGTGATCCGACTTTGGAGAGCAGCATGACCACACTGGACAGCAGCGTCATCGACACGCCCACCGGCCCGCTGAGCATCCTCACCGGCCCCGACGGGGCGGTCCGGGCGGCCGGCTTCACCGCCGACCCGGCCGGCCTGGTGCCGCTGATCCACCCGAGCCTCCGGGGTGACCTGCGGGACCGGCCGGACCTCGGCCCGGTGACCGTGGCCGTCCGCTCCTACCTGGACGGCGACCTGACCGCGATCGACGCGGTGCCGGTGCAGCAGCACAGCGGGGGCGCGTTCCTCACCCACGCCTGGCAGGTGCTCCGCGAGGTGAAGCCGGGCGAGCCGGTGACGTACACCGGTTTCGCCGGCCAGGCCGGCCGCCCGGCGGCGGTCCGCGCCGCCGCGGCCGCCTGCGCCCGCAACGCCGCCGCGCTCTTCGTCCCCTGCCACCGGGTGCTGCGCACCGACGGAACGCTCGGCGGCTACCGGTGGGGGCTGAGTGTGAAGGAGTGGCTGCTTGATCACGAGCGGCAGGAGCGCTGAGTGACGCGAAGCTGACAGAAGCGCGACTCACATTTGACGCTAACGTCGGGTAGTGCCTGCGGAGAGCGACGGTAAACGAGCCTTCCGTGACGGCGTCCGCCCCCATCCGCCGCACAACCTCTGGCGACTACGGCACTACCTGCGCCCGTACGCGGTGGAATTCGCCTGGCTGCTGATCGCGGCCCTCGCTGCCACCGCGGCCAGCCTGGCCGTACCGCTGGTGGTGCAGCGGGTGGTGGACGGGCCGATCGCCCGGCACGACGCCGCCGGGCTGTTCCGGCTCGGCCTCCTCGCCCTCCTCCTCGGCCTGGCCGAGGCCGTGCTGATCTTCATCCGGCGGTGGACCCAGTCCTCCTCCTCGGTCGGCATGGAGGCGGCCATCCGCGCCGACATCTACGCCCACCTGCAACGCCTCCCGGCCGGCTTCCACGACCGGTGGCAGTCCGGCCAACTGCTCTCCCGAATCACCAGCGACCTGTCGGTGATCCGCCGGTTCCTCTCGTTCGGCCTGCTCTTCCTGGTCCTCAACCTGGTCACCTACCTGGCCGTGGTGGTGCTGCTGGTCCGCCTGCACCCGGCGCTGGGACTGCTGGTGGCGGCCAGCGCGGTGCCGCTGTTCCTGATCAGCCGCCGGTTCGCCCGGCACTACCACGCCGCCTCCCGCCGGATGCAGGACCAGCAGGGCGAGGTGGCCACGCTGGTGGAGGAGACCGCGCAGGGGCTGCGCACCATGCGGGCGTACGGCCGGGGTCCCGAACTGGCGGCGCGGTTCGCCGGCGGCGCCCGCACGCTGCACGACACCGGCGTCGGCAAGGCCCGGTTGCTGGCTCGCACCTCGGCGCTGTTCGACCTGGTCCCCAACCTGACCCTCGGGGTGGTGCTGGTCGCCGGCACCGCGGCAGCCGCCCGCGGGGCGCTCAGCATCGGCGAGCTGGTCGCCTTCGTCAGCCTCCAGCTGATGCTGACCTGGCCGGTGCAGTCGCTCGGCTGGATCATCGCCAACGGGCAGGAGGCGGCGACCGCGGCCGACCGGATCCAGGAGGTGCTGGACACCCCGCCGACCATCGTGGACGCTCCGCACGCCCGGCCGCTCGACCGCGCCGAGGTACAGGGCCGGCTCCGCTTCGAACGGGTCTCGTTCCGCTACCCCGGCACCATCGCGCCGGTGCTCCGCGAGGTCGACCTCAGCGTGGAACCGGGCGAGACCCTGGCCCTGGTCGGAGCCACCGGCTGCGGCAAGAGCACGCTGCTCTCCCTGGTCCCCCGGCTGCACGAGGTGACCGGCGGGCGGATCACCCTCGACGGGCACGACCTGCGGGACCTCCGGCTCGCCTCGCTGCGCCGGCTGGTCGGGGTGGCCTTCGAGGAGCCGACGCTCTTCTCCATGTCGGTCTGGGAGAACCTGACCCTCGGCCGGCCGGACGCCGGCGAGGAGGAGGTCCGGGCGGCGCTCGCCCTCGCCCAGGCCGAGTTCGCGTACGAGCTGCCGTGGGGGCTGGCCACCCGGGTCGGCGAACAGGGGATCTCCCTCTCCGGCGGCCAGCGGCAGCGGCTGGCCCTGGCCCGGGCCGTGCTCGGCCGGCCGGCGCTGCTCGTGCTGGACGATCCGCTCTCCGCCCTCGACGTGCACACCGAGGCGCTGGTCGAGGCGGCGCTGCGGCGGGTGCTGCGGAACACCACCGCGCTGCTGGTGGTGCACCGCCCGTCGACCGTGGCGCTCGCCGACCGGGTCGCGCTGCTCGACGCCGGCCGGATCGTCGCCGTCGGCACCCACTCCGAGCTGCTGGCCACCGTGCCGGCCTACCGGGCGGTGCTCTCGGCCGGGCCGCTGGAGCGGCACGACGGCGCCGGCCTGGTGCGCTCGTGACGGAAGCGCGGGACGGGTCACGACGGGTCCCCCGACCGAGGAGCGCTCCGGACGACGAACCCGACCTGACCCGGTGGCGCGGGCGGGCCACCGACCCGGACGCCGACCGCAGCCGGGCCGAGGACGCCGCGCCGGAGGCCGTCGCCCGGCTCCGGGCCCGCAGCCGGGCCCTGCTCGGGCAGCTCCTCCGCCCGCACCGGAGGCGGCTCGGGCTCGCCGTGACGCTGCTGCTGGTCCAGAACGCCGCCGCGATGTCCGGCCCGTACCTGGTCATGCTCGGCATCGACCGGGCCATCGCGCCGCTGCGGGCCGGCGACCCGGGACCGCTGGTCGCCGTCGCCGCCGCGTTCGCCACCGCGAGCATCGGCGAGTACGCGGCCCGGCGCGGCTTCCTCACCCTCGCCGCCCGGATCGGCCAGGCCGTCCTGCTCGACCTCCGGCAGCGGGTGTACGGCCACTTCCTCCGCCTGGACGTCGGCTTCCACGAGCGGTACACCTCCGGGCGGATGGTCTCCCGGCTGACCAGTGACCTCGACTCGATCGCCGAGCTGGTCGACGGCGGGATCGACAACCTGGTGGTCGCCGCCCTGTCCGTGCTGTCCGTCGCCGGCATCCTGCTCTGGCTGGACCTGCCGCTGGCCGCGGCGACCCTGCTCGCCTTCCCGTTCCTGTTCTGGCTGTCCCGCTGGTTCGCCCGGGCCTCCGCCGGGGCGTACCGGCGGAGCCGGGAGGCGGTCACGCTGGTGATCGTGCACTTCGTCGAGTCGCTGCGGGGCATCCGGGCGGTGCAGGCGTACCGGCGGGAGCCGCGCAACCAGCGGATCTTCGCCGCGGTGAACGACGACTACCGGCAGGCCAGCCTGCGCGCCTTCCGGCTGATCGCGGTCTACTCGCCGGGGATCAAGGTGATCGGCAACCTCACCGTGGCGGTGGTGCTGGGCTACGGCGGCTGGCGGGTGCTGAACGGACGGACCGACGTGGGCGTGCTCGCCGCGTTCCTGCTCTACCTGCGCCGGTTCTTCGAGCCGATGCAGGAGCTGAGCCAGTTCTACAACTCGCTGCAGTCGGCCACCGCCGCGCTGGAGAAGCTGGCCGGGGTGCTGGACGAGCGGCCCACCGTGGCCGAGCCGGAACGGCCGGCGGCACTGCCGACCGGGCCGGGCCGCGGCGCGGTGGCCTTCCGGTCGGTCTCCTTCGGCTACCGGCCGGACGCGCCGATCCTGTCCGAGCTGGAGCTGACCGTGCCGGCCGGGCAGACCGTCGCGCTGATCGGCCCGACCGGCGCCGGCAAGTCGACCATCGCCAAGCTGCTGGCCCGGTTCCACGACCCGGGCAGCGGCGCGATCACCCTCGACGGGGTCGACCTGCGGGACCTGGCCGACGCCGAGCTGCGCCGGGCGGTGACGCTGGTCACCCAGGAGAACCACCTGTTCAGCGGCTCGGTGGCGGAGAACATCCGGTTCGGCCGGCCGGGCGCGGACGACGCGGCGGTGGAGGCCGCGGCGCGGGCCATCGGTGCGCACGACTTCATCGCCGCGCTCCCCGACGGGTACGCCACCGAGGTGCACCGGCGCGGCGGCCGGCTCTCCGCCGGGCAGCGCCAGCTCGTCGCGTTCGCCCGGGCGTTCCTGGCCGACCCGCGGGTGCTGATCCTGGACGAGGCCACCTCGTCGCTGGACGCGCCGACCGAGCGGCTGGTGCAGCGGGCGCTCGGCAGCATCCTGCGGGACCGGACAGCCCTGGTGATCGCGCACCGGCTCTCCACGGTGGAGATCGCCGACCGGGTGCTGGTGCTCGACGGCGGCCGGATCGTGGAGGACGGTCCCCCCGCCGAGCTGGCCGTGGCCGGCGGCCGGTACGCCGCCCTGCACCGCCAGTGGCGGGACTCGCTGATCTGACGCCGGTGAAGACGGGCGGCCCGCTGTCCCGTCGGGGACAACCGGGAGGGCGGCACGATGGTTAAGCCGTGGTCGTGTCGTCACCCGCTGCCTAGGATCGGCTGATGACCGATACGGCGAGGACGGCCCGCGCCGGCGTCCCCGAGCGTCCGACCCTGGACGGCATCGAGGAGACCTGGGCGCGCCACTGGCAGGAGGACGGCACGTACGCGTTCGACCGCGCGAAAGAGCGCTCGGACGTGTACGCGATCGACACCCCGCCGCCGACGGTATCCGGCGAGCTGCACATGGGACACGTCTTCTCGTACACGCACACCGACACCGTGGCCCGGTTCCAGCGGATGCGCGGTCGCGCGGTCTTCTACCCGATGGGCTGGGACGACAACGGCCTGCCCACCGAACGTCGGGTGCAGAACGTGTACGGGGTGCGCTGCGACCCGGCCCTGCCGTACGACCCGAACTGGGTCCCGCCCGCGGCTCCGGTGAGCGAGGCGGCCCGGAAGGACCAGACCCCAATCTCGCGGCGCAACTTCATCGAGCTGTGCGAGCTGCTGACGGTCGCCGACGAGGAGGTCTTCGAGGCGCTGTGGCGGCGGCTCGGGCTGTCGGTGGACTGGTCGCTGACCTACACCACGATCGGCTGGGTGGCCCGGGCGACGTCGCAGCGGGCGTTCCTGCGGAACCTGGCCCGGGGCGAGGCGTACCAGGCGGAGGCGCCGACGCTGTGGGACGTCGGGTTCGCCACCGCGGTGGCCCAGGCGGAGCTGGAGGACCGGGAGCGGCCCGGGGCGTACCACCGGCTGCGGTTCACCGGGCCGGGCGGGCGCGAGGTGCTGATCGACACCACCCGGCCGGAGCTGCTGCCGGCCTGCGTGGCGCTGGTCTGCCACCCCGACGACGAGCGGTACGCGGACCTGGTCGGCGCGTCGGTGCGTACCCCGGTCTTCGGGGTCGAGGTGCCGGTGCGCGCGCACCCGCTGGCGGACCCGGCCAAGGGCACCGGCATCGCGATGGTCTGCACGTTCGGCGACCTGGCCGACGTGACCTGGTGGCGGGAACTCCAGCTCGACACGCGGGTGGTGATCGGCCGGGACGGGCGGCTGCTGCCCGAGCCGCCGGCCGGCGTGCCGGCCGAGCCCTACGCGGCGCTGGCCGGGCAGACGGTCAACGGCGCCCGCCGGACCATGGTCCAGATGCTGGCCGACGCGGGCGACCTGGTCGGCGAGCCGCGCGAGATCACTCACCCGGTGAAGTTCTACGAGCGCGGCGACCGGCCGCTGGAGATCGTCTCGACCCGGCAGTGGTACCTGCGCAACGGCGGCCGGGACGCCCGGCTGCGGGCGGAGCTGCTGGCCCGCGGCGCGGAACTGCGCTGGGTGCCCGAGCACATGAAGCACCGGTACGACCACTGGGTGGGCGGGCTGACCGGCGACTGGCTGGTCAGCCGGCAACGCTTCTTCGGGGTGCCGGTGCCGGTGTGGTACCGGCTCGACGACACTGGCGAGCCGGACTGGTCCCAGCGTCTCACGCCGGACGAGGCACTGCTCCCGATCGACCCGTCCAGCGAGGCCCCGCCCGGTTTCGAGGAGGCGCAGCGCGGCGTGCCGGGCGGTTTCGTCGGCGACCCGGACGTGCTGGACACCTGGGCGACGTCGTCGCTGACCCCGCAGATCGTCGGCGGCTGGGAGACCGACCCGGACCTGTTCCGCCGGGTCTTCCCGATGGACCTGCGCCCGCAGGGTCAGGAGATCATCCGGACCTGGCTCTTCGCCACGATCGTGCGGTCCCACCTGGAACACGGCGTGCTGCCCTGGCGGGACGCGGTCCTCTCCGGCTGGATCCTCGACCCGGACCGGAAGAAGATGTCCAAGTCCAAGGGGAACGTGGTCACCCCGATGGGCCTGCTGGAGCAGCACGGCTCGGACGCGGTCCGCTACTGGGCGGCCAACGGCAAGCCGGGGATGGACCTGGCCTTCGACCCGGCGCAGATCAAGGTGGGTCGGCGGCTCGCCACCAAGCTGCTCAACGCGTCCCGGTTCGCCCTCGGGCTGGGTGCCGCGGACGCGTTGCGCGCCCCGGCGACCGAGCCGCTGGACACCGCCATGCTCGCCGAACTCTCCGGGGTGGTCGCCGCCGCGACCGCCGCCTTCGACGGGTACGACCACACCGCGGCCCTGCAGGCGGCGGAGGCCTTCTTCTGGCGGTTCTGCGACGACTACATCGAGCTGGTGAAGGAGCGCGCCTACGGCACGGGGCCGGGGGCCGACTCGGCCCGGGCGGCCCTCGCGACCGCGCTCTCGGTGCAGTTGCGGCTCTTCGCGCCGGTGCTGCCCTTCGTCACCGAAGAGGTGTGGTCGTGGTGGCGGTACGGCTCGGTGCACCGGTCGACCTGGCCGACCACGTACGAGGTGGGGCGGGCCGTCCAGGGTCCCGGCGACCCGGAGCTGTTGCGGCTGGCCGCCGACGCGCTCGGCCAGGTACGCCGGGCCAAGTCGGAGCGGAAGCTGTCGATGAAGGCGGAGGTGCCGCTGGCCGAGGCGGTCGGCCCCGCCGCCCTGCTCGACCAGCTGACCCTGATCGCCGACGACCTCCGCGCCGCCGGCCGGATCGCCAAACTCGACCTGCGCCCCGACCGCACCCCCGACCTGGTCATCGCCTGCGCCTTCTGACCCCCACCCCCCGGGGTCCCAAGATCCGCGCACTTTCACGGAAAGAGTGCCTATTCGCGGCGGAATAGCCACTCTTTCTCTGAAAGTGCAGCCT
>NZ_JAPFQV010000110.1:0-9391 GCF_033804685.1 Micromonospora sp. RTP1Z1 | reverse complement strand
ACCTGCTCCCGCTTGTCGGCGGCAACCCGGCCGTCGCCGAGGCGTACGTCCGGGCGCTCACCGAGGACGGCGGCGCGGCGGCCGGGCGGGTGCCCGACCCGGTACGCCGGATCGTCGACGCCCGGCTGGACCGGCTGGACGGCGACCACCGGGCGGTGCTGATGGCCGGCGCGGCGCTCGGCGCCCGGTTCGCCGCCACCACGGTCGAGCGGCTGCTCGGCTGGACGGCGGGCCGCGCGGAGCCGGCGCTGCGCTGGCTGGCCGCCCAGGGTCTGCTGGCGCGCGCGGCCTGCGGCGGCTGGGCGGTCGTCGAACCGGCGGTGCGCCTGGTCGCCTGCGCCAGGCTGCCCCGCGCGGTACGCGCCGAGTTCGCCCGGCTCGCCGGCGTCGCCCAGGAAGCCGCCGGCACGGCCGCGGCCGCCGGTCAGCACGGTCCCGGGGTCGACGCAGGCGCCCGGCGCAGGCGGACCGGCCCGGGCCGATGGCTCGTCGACTCACGGCCGGCCCGGACCGGCGGCCGGCAGCCGGTCGGCGCCATCGGGCCGGTCCACCCGACAGCACCCCCCGCGGCCCGGTCGACCGGGACGGATCAGGTGCCGGCCGGCGGGGCGGACCAGGCGGCGGGTCCACCCGGACCGGCCGGCCGGGTGGGGTCCCCGGCGGGGAACGCTCGGCCCGGTGCCGTTCCGTGGGGCGTGGTCCCGGCCGGCGACGGGTTCGGCCTGACCGTCGCGGTCGGACGGAGGACGACGCGACGCTCCGGCCCGGACGGGACCGGGTGGACCGGTACACCGAGCGGCGCGGCCGGTCGGCCACCGACACCCGTGGGCGCCCGGGCGCCGGTCCGCCGCGTCGCCTGAGGCCACGGGTCAGGCGGCCGGTCGACCCGCCGGCATCTGGTGACCGCGACCCGACCGCCGGACGGTGAGCGGTCGGCGAGGAACGCCAGCGCGCGTTCCCAGGTCCGCTCGGCGGCCACCGGGTCGTGGTCGGACACGTCCGGGTCGGTGTAGAGGTGCCCTGGCCCCGGGTAGCGGTACACCGACAGGTCGGCCCCGGCGGCGGTCATCGCCCGCTGCCACTCGTCCACCTCGTCCGGCGGCTCGTACTCGTCGGGGTCGGCGAGGTGCAGCTGCACCGGCAGCCCCGGAAGCACCGCCTCGGGCGCGCCCGCGGTGCCGTGCAGCAGGAGCAGGGCCGCCGCCGCGGGCCGCTCGGCGAGCAGCGCCCCGGCCACCCCGGCGCCCATCGAGAAGCCGGCCAGCACCGTCTCGGCCGGCAGTTCCCGCGCCGCGGCGCGGGCCCGATCGAGCACCGTGTCCCGGCCGACCTTGTCGAGCAGGGCGAAACCCTCCTCGACGGTCTCCACCGCCGGCAGGGCGTACAGGTCGGGGGTGACCACCTGGTGCCCGGCGGCGCGCAACCGGTCGGCGGCGGCGAGCACGGCGGGGCGCAGGCCGTAGACGGAATGCAGGAGCAGGATCTGTCCCATCCGGCCATCGTGCCGCAGACCTGCGACGCGGCGGCCGCGCCGGGCCGTGGGGCGGGCCGGCGACGCACGGAGGCCGGAGCCAGCCGTTCAGCTCGGCTCGGCGCCGGACGCCAGGGTCCGGCTGCGGCCCCGGAACTCGGCGACCACCTCGTCCTGCCGCCAGACGGTGACGTCGTAGATGCCGCTGCGGCCGTAGCGGGTGCGCTCGGTGGCCCGGGCCTCCAGCAGGTCACCCTCGCGGACCGGGCGGAGGAAGCTGATCTCGCCGCCGGCGGCGACGGTCACCGGCCCGTGGCTGTTGCAGGCCAGCGCGAACGCGGTGTCGGCGAGCAGGAAGACGAAGCCGCCGTGGCCGATGGCGTGGCCGTTGAGCATGGCCGCGGTGACCCGCATGCGGGCCACCGCCGCGCCGTCGCCGGCGGAGACCAGCTCGATGCCGAGCCCCTTGGAGGCCACGTCGGCGTCGAACATGTCGTGCGCCGCCGTACGGTCGCCGCGCTCCCCCATGTCAGCTTCCCCGCCGCTGGTCGACGATCCGGCGCATCTTGCCCATCGACCGTTCCACCCCGTCCGGCTCGATCACCTGCACCGCGACGCTGACCCCGATGGTGTTCTTGACCTGCTCCACCAGCGCCGCCCCGGCCCGCGCGGCCTCGTCGGCGGCCACCCCGGCCCGGCGCTCCACCTTGACGGTGAGCGTGTCCATCCGGCCCTGCCGGTCCAGCACGCACTGGAAGTGCGGCGACAGCGCCGGGGTACGCAGGATCAGCTCCTCGATCTGGGTGGGGAAGACGTTCACCCCGCGCACGATCATCATGTCGTCGGTCCGCCCGGTGATCTTCTCGATCCGGCGCATCGTCCGGGCCGTGCCGGGCAGCAGCCGGGTGAGGTCCCGGGTGCGGTAGCGGACCACCGGCATGGCCTCCCTGGTCAGCGAGGTGAGCACCAGCTCGCCCCGCTCGCCGTCGGGCAGGACCGCGCCGGTGACCGGGTCGATGATCTCCGGGTAGAAGTGGTCCTCCCACAGGTGCAGGCCGTCCTTGGTCTCCACACACTCGACGGCCACCCCGGGGCCCATCACCTCGGAAAGCCCGTAGATGTCCACCGCGTGCATGTCGAGCCGCTGCTCCATCTCCCGGCGCATGTCCTCGGTCCACGGCTCCGCGCCGAAGATGCCGACCCGCAGCGAGGTGGACTTCGGGTCGACGCCCTGGCGTTCCATCTCGTCCACGATGGCCAGCATGTAGCTGGGGGTGACCATGATGACGTCCGGCTCGAAGTCCCGGATCAGCATGACCTGCCGCTCGGTCATGCCCCCGGAGACCGGGATGACCGTGCACCCCAGCTCCTCGGCGCCGTAGTGCGCGCCGAGCCCGCCGGTGAACAGGCCGTAGCCGTACGCCACGTGCACCCGGTCGCCGGGCCGGCCGCCGGCGGCCCGGATGGACCGGGCCATCAGCCGGGCCCAGGTGGTCAGGGCGTCCTTCGTGTACCCGACGACGGTGGGCCGGCCGGTGGTGCCGGACGAGGCGTGCAGCCGGGCGATCCGCTCGCGGGGCACGGCGAACATGCCGAACGGGTAGTTCTCCCGCAGCTCGGCCTTGCCGGTGAACGGGAAGCGGGCCAGGTCGGCCAGCTCCCGGCAGTCGTCGGGGTGGACGCCCGCCGCCTCGAAGGCGCGACGGTAGTGCGGCACGTTGTCGTACGCGTGCCGCAGCGACCGGCGCAGCCGGTCCAGTTGCAGCGCCCGCAGCTCGTCGACGCCGGCCCGTTCGACGGGCTCCAGCTCCTCCAAACGAGGGGTGCGGTCCTGCACGGTTGCCTCCTGCGCGACGCGTCCCCGACGCGGCTCCGACGCCGGGCGATGCTGCGTACCGTACGCCCGTACCGGGTTGTCGTGCCAGGTCAGGGGGCGCGGACGGGCCTGGACCGACGGCGTGGGGCCCGGGAGCGGCGGCGTGGGTCAGCGGGCGGCGGGCAGCCGGTGCAGCGTGTCCACCAGCGGCGCCAGCTCCGGTCGGGCTGGGCGTGCTCCTGGTCGCCGAGCGGCTGGCCCGACGCACGCCGGCCCGCCCGGCGGCCCCCGCGGAACTGGTCAACGCAGCGGCCTGAGGCACGGCGGACCACCGGACACGGCGTGGGGTTATCCTCGGCTGACAAGCGGCGGTGGGGCCCGCCGTCCCGGGTCACGCCGGGAGAACCGCGACACGCTCGCCAACGGTCCCTGCCAGTGATGCCCGTCCTGGTGGGGAGGCACCGTGACACCACCGCCCGAGTTCCGCATCGATCCGGACGTCGACCTGCACGTACCCGCCGACCGGACGGAGCTGACCACCCACCCCAAGGCGGTGCTCGGCGCCATCGCCGCCGGGGGCGTGCTCGGGGCGCTGGCCCGGGCCGGCATCCAGTCCGCGTTCCCGCACGCCCCGACCGGCTTCCCGTGGGCCACCTTCGGCATCAACCTGGCCGGCTGCCTGCTGATCGGCGCGCTGATGGCGGTGATCGCGGCACGACCGGTCCACCCGCTGGTCCGGCCGTTCCTCGGCGTCGGCGTGCTCGGCGGCTTCACCACCTTCTCCGCGTACGCCGTCGACGCCCAGCGGGCGGTGACCGCGGGCGCCGCGGGCACCGCGCTGGCGTACCTCGCGGCGACGCTGGTCGGCGCGCTGCTGGCCGTTTGGGTCGGGGACGCGGCGGCCTCCCGCCTGCTGTCGCGGCGGGAGGCGCGGTGACCGTCCTGCTGATCGCACTCGGGGCGGCGCTCGGCGCGCCGCTGCGCTACCTGACCGACCGGGCCGTGCAGGCCCGGCACGACTCGCCGTTCCCGTGGGGGACGCTGACCGTCAACGTGGCCGGGTCGCTGCTGCTCGGCGCGGTGGCCGCGCTGCCGGCCGCGCCGGCGGTGACCGCGCTGGTCGGCACCGGGTTCTGCGGCGCGCTGACCACCTGGTCCACGCTCAGCTACGAGACGCTGCGGCTGACCCGGGAGGGCGCCGGATTCCACGCCCTGGCAAACGTGCTGGCCAGCGTGGTCGCCGGGCTGGGCGCGGCCTCGCTCGGCTACGCCCTCGGCCATGCACTGACCGGCTGAGCCACCGCCACGCGCCCGGCCCGCCGGCCACCGCCGCTGGCTGCTCGGGGGCCGCCCCGGAGAAGGCGACCCGGTCCGGTGGGCGCTGGCGCCGTGCCGGATGACCTCCAGCGTGATCGGCGGGACCCGCCGGCCACACGCCGTGGAGTACGCCATCAACCGACTTAAACGCAACCGCGCCGTCGCCACCCGGTTCGACAAACTCGCCGTGCGCTACGAAGCCACCATCCACCTCGCCGCCATCAACGAATGGCTGTGACCGACTTCGACACAGGCCCCAGAAGCGCGGGCATGGTGGCGGTCGTAACGGGAAGGCCAGCGCCGCCAGCAGGACTGACCGAGGAGGCGGCGCCGTGGCGGACACATCGCGCACAGGGTCGGGTAGTGGACACCCGGCGGCGGGTGGTGGCTTCGCCGTCGTGGAGATGTTCACCTCCCAGGGCTGCAACAGCTGCCCTCCCGCCGAGGAGGTGCTGTCCGAGATCGACCGCGACGCCCGGGAGCGGGGGCAGCCCGTCTACGCCCTCGGCTTCCACGTCGACTACTGGGACCACCTGGGCTGGGCCGACCCGTACGGCGACCCGGCGCACACCCTCCGGCAGGAGGCTTACTCACGCGCTTTCGGCTCCAGGGGGTTGTACACGCCGCAGATGGTCGTCAACGGCACCGTCGAGTTCGTCGGCTCCGACCACCGGCAGGCGTCATCAGCGATCAGGTCCGCCCTCACGGAAGCAGCTGCCACGTCGCTCGCGCTGTCGATCGAGGACGTCGCCGAGGGCACGGGCGGCGGGCGCCGGGTGGTGGTGGACTATCAGGCCGAGCGACCGCCGGAACGGGCGGTGCTGAACGTGGCGGTCGTTGAATGTGGCCTGGAGAACGACGTCCCCCGGGGTGAGAACGCCGGGCGGAGGCTGCGGCAGGACGGCGTGGTACGCGCCTTCACGTCCGCGAAGTTGGACCTGGGGCGTGGGCGGGTCGAAATCGCGGTGCCGCCGGACCTCGATCCACGACACGCCTCGGTGGTCGGCTACGTGCAGAACGACGGTGACAAGGCCATCGTCGGCGCCGCGGCCGTCGACGTGTCGGCGGAACGACGGACATGACCCTGCAACTCCCCCTTTTCCGCGCCCCGGCAGCGTGCTGATGAGCGCGGGGGGTCGTGCAGTCCACCGACACGTCCCAGACGACCCGCCCGGCCGCGTTGGCCAAGGCCTGCAACGCGGTCAACGCCCGCTGTCAGGTCGAACCGCCTCGTCATCGCTACGGTGTCCACGAGATCTCCGGTTTCAGGTTCTGCTTGGTCGCTGAACCATCTACCGGAGACCTCGCCCATTCCCGATCACCGACACGCACTCAACCCCGTCAGAGCAGCTCAAGCGCCGACGAAGACTTCGACACAGCCCCCAGCATCGGGTCGACCGTGGACCGCCGACCGTCGCCCAGTGAGGAATTGCCACCGTGACGCTCCGACATGTCGCCGGCCGGGTGTGGCTCCTTCCCGGCGATCCCGACCCGGGCGCCGTGCGCCCCGGCGTGACGGTCGTCGCCGACGACGCGGGGAGTGTGATCGTCGACGCGGGGCAGAGCCCGGCGCACGCCCGGGAGGTCCAGGCGGCACTGGGCGCGGCCGGCCTCCCCGAGGCGCGGTGGCTGGTCTACACCCACCACCACTGGGACCACGTCTGGGGCGCCTGCGCCTGGCCGGACGTCGAGATCGTCGGTCACGTCGCCGGCGTCGAGCCGCTGCGCGCCGAGGCGGCCCGCCCGTGGAGCCACCGCTATCTGCGCGAACAGGTCCGCGCAAACCCGAGGCTCGGGCCGAGCTTCCGGGCCCGGGCGCTCGCCGTGGACTCGTGGGCGGATTTCGTGGTGCGGCCCCCGACCCGCACCTTCACCGACGAGCTGAGCCTGCCCACCGGGGTGCGGGTGCGGCACGTGGGGGGTCGGCACGCGCCGGACTCGTCGGTGGTGCTGGTGCCCGACTCGGGGGTGCTGCTGCTCGGCGACTGCTGGTACCCGCCGCCGTTGCACCTGCGCGAGCCCGACGACGGCCCCGACCTGGCCATGGCGTACGGGCTGCTCGACGCCGACGTCGAGTGGTACGTCTCCGCCCACTCCGACCCGATGACCCTGGCCGAGGCGCGCGCGGCGTTGGCCGGCTGACCGGGCGGCGCCGCTGGGCCCGCCCGGACGAGCGGTCAGCGGGCGCGGCGCTCCGGGTGGGCCCGGTTCCAGGCCCGCATCCGCTCCGGGTAGCCGGTGCGGGCGGCCTCGTACAGCGGGATCGCGTGCCGGTTGGCGATCTTCGCGGCGGCGCGCGGCGAGCCGGTCCGGCGGCGGATCCACTCGCCGTCGTGCGCGATCGCGACCACGGTGGTGTCGGTCGCCGTGGTCTCCGGCTCCAGGTAGAACTCCACGCCCCGGCGGCTGGTCACGAACGCCTCCAGCGCGGCCAGGTCCTCCCCGGTCGCCTCGCGGTCGAGCTTGGTCGGGGTCGTCGAATCGGCGGCCCGGGGCCGCCGGCTGAACCAGCCCATGTCGGCTCCTCTCCTCGGCGTCCCTCCCAGTGCAGCACTCCTGCCTGGAAATCGGCTGCGAGCCGGGTGTGGGTGCGCTGACCGCCGGGGTCAGCGGGCCGGTGGGCGCAGCACCGGGACGAGGGCAAGGGTGGGCAGCAGCAGGACCGGCACGACCAGCAGCGCGCGCAGCGTGCCGACGTGGTCGCCGAGCAGCCCGAGCAGCGGCGGCCCGCCCAGGAATGCGGTGTAGCCGATCACCGCGACCACGCTGACCCGGGCCGGGGCCCGGTCCTCATCGTCGGCGGCGGCGCTCATCCCGACCGGGAAGCCGAGCGACGCACCGAGCCCCCAGAGCGCGACGCCGACGATCGCCAGCGGCCCGGAGCCGGCCAGCACCGCCAGCGCGGCCCCGGCGGTGGCGAGGCCGATGGTGCCGAGCAGCACCGGCACCCGTCCCCAGCGGTCGATGGCCACGGTGCCGGCGGTACGGCCGAGCGTCATGCCGATCACGAAGACGCCGAAGACGGCGGCGCCGACCGCCTCGCTGACCCCGTACCCGTCGACGAAGGCGACCGCCAGCCAGTCGTTCGCGCTGCCCTCGGTGAACGCCATCACCAGCACCAACAGGCCGACGAGCAGGGTGCGCGGCTCCCGCCAGGCGGCCAGCTGCGCCCGCCGTCGGGCCGCCGGCTCCGCCGAGCCGTCGGCCTCCTCGGCGGCCGGCAGGAAGGACCGGACGCCGACCAGCGTGCCGACCAGCACCACCGTCGCCAGCACGATCAGGTGCACCCCTACCGGTACGCCCACCCGGGCCGCCCCGGCGCCGATGCCCGCCCCGGCCACCGAGCCGAGGCTCCACGCGGCGTGAAACCGGGGCAGGATGGTCCGGCCCAGCCGCTTCTCGACGGCCGCGCCCTCGATGTTCATCGCCACGTCGCAGGCGCCTGAGCCGTAGCCGAGCGCGAACAGCCCGACGGCGACCCCGGCCAGCGAGCCGGCGAGCCCGGCGGAGAGCCCCACCACGGTCATGCCCACCGCGACGAGCAGGGTCGACGTCGCCACCGTCCGGGCCGGCCCGAGGCGCTGAGCGACCAGGCCGGCGGTCGGCATCGCCAGCAGCGCGCCGACGGACATGGCGAGCAGCAGCAGGCCCAGCCTTCCGGCGCTCAGTTCGAGGGACTCCTTGACCGCGGGGACGCGGGAGAACCAGGTGGCCACCGCCAGCCCGTTGAGGGCGAACACGACGGCCACCCCGGTACGGGCGGCGAGGACCGGCCGCGGGACCATCCGCCGGTCGGCGGTCGGGGTGTCGGTGGTGCTGCTCACAGCGCTGTCTTCCTCTCGACACGGGACTGCCTCGCCGACGATCGCACACCTGAGAGCGCTACCACCACAAGCCGGCTCCGCCCCTTACCGGCGACCGCCACGAACCGGCATGATGCCGGAATGGGCCGGGCGCGGGGGCCGGCCGGGGACGGGTGGAGGACGACATGATCACGCCGACGACACGCCCGGCCACCCTCGACGACGTCGCCCGGGCGGCCGGGGTGTCCCGGTCGACCGCCTCGCGGGTGATCGCCGGCACCGGGTTCGCCTCGCCGGCCGCCCGGGACCGGGTCGTCGCCGCCGCCGACCGGCTCGGCTACGTGCCGAATCCGGCGGCCCGCGCCCTGGTGCGCGGGGCCGGGGTCCGGCTGGTGATCGCCGTATCCGGCGCCGACACCTCGGTCCTCGACGACCCTTACGTCGACCGGGTGGTGGGCGCCGCCGCCCGGGTCTGCGCGCCGCACGGGATCGGGGTGGCCCTGGAGTGGCTCTCCCTGCGCGCACCCGCGGGCCTGCGGCGGCTCGGCGAGGACCGGGGCGTCTGCGGGGTGGTGCTGGTCAACACCACCGAACAGGTGCTGGACGCGGTGCCGGCCGGCCTGCGCGGCCGGGTGGCCTCGATCGGCATCGGCTCGGCGGCCGTGCCCTCCTTCGACGTGGACAACGGCGGGGGCGCCGACGCGGTGCTGCGCCACCTGTACGACTCGGGCCGCCGCCGGATCGCCATGGTCACCGTCCGGCCGGCCTGCCGGTGCGGCTGGTCGCCGGTGACTTCAGCGCCGCCAGGGGCGGCCGGGCGGCGCTGGAGGTCCTCACCCGGTGGCCGGAGACCGACGCGATCTTCGCGGCCAGCGACGCCACCGCGCTCGGCGTGATCTCCGCGCTGCGGGGGCTCGGGATCCGGGTACCCGGCGACGTGGCGGTGGCCGGGTCCGACGACATCCCGTACGCGGCGGTCAGCAC
>NZ_JAPFQV010000109.1:0-9672 GCF_033804685.1 Micromonospora sp. RTP1Z1 | reverse complement strand
CCTTCTTCGACCTCGCCGATGCCATCATCACCCTACGTAGCCTGATCCGGCAGGCATGGAGCCGCTACCGGTGGGACACCCGACCCACACGACGCCCATGAACCACCACCTATTTGCGCGGCCTCTAAGCCTCGATCGAAAGGACTCTCGATGGGCAGAGCGGGCCGGAACAAGACCAAGGCCAAGGGTGTCCGCGCCCTCACTCGCGCGCAACGGACAGCTGTGCTCAACCGTGCTGCTCGGCTCGTTGCCGAGGTCAACGACGGGAAAGCGCAGTGCATCGAGAGGATCGCGCTGCTCGAAGGCGTAGCGGACCTGCTTCACGTCCGGGCGGAGCCAGTGCCGGTCGCGGTCGCCGCCCAGGGGCCGGCGGGCTCCTGCCTGCTGGGCGAGGCAGTGGACGGCGTTATCCCGACCATTCCTGGCGGGACGGTGAGGCGCTCGCCGACCACCGCAGACTGGAACGGCGCCGGGCACCTCATCCTGTTCGCGCCCCAGGAGAGCCGCCTGTTCGATCCCACGCTCAACCAGGTGAGCCCTGCCACCGGGCTTCCTCGTGGTGCCCTGGTCATGCCGGTCACCGCGGACCAGCTCTACGGCGACGACCTGACCTTTGGGATCGGCGAGGGCGGCCTGGTCCTGTATCGCGTCGTCCCAGGCGACTCAACCTGGAGAACCGCGTACAACGCTCAGTACGCCGGCCTGGGGCGGTCTGCGCGGGTGGTCGCGAGGCGGGCGCTGGAGTTGGAAGGGTTCGACGAGGACTTGGTGGCCGAGTGAGTGTGGACGAAGTGGTGGCCGGCCGGCGTGGTCTTGGCCCCGATCACGTCGGCGCGCCGCAGCAGCCGCCGGGCAGTGGCGTCGTCGAGGAAGCCGCCCTCCGGACGGCAGCCCCACGGGCAGGCCATCTGCTCGACCAGACCTGATCGTTGGTAGCTGCGCGGACAGCGGCTCCAGCTCGGCGACCCGGTCCCGGCCGTCGCGGCCCTGCCGTCGGCGGCGGCTCATCTGGACGCCTCCCGTTCGAGCGCTGCGCGGACCCGCTCGTCGCGGTCCCGGGCCAGCAGATCGTAGGCGGTGATCTCGGGGCCGAACGTGTGTCCGGCCAGGGTGTCCGGGAGAGCACCCGGCCGTTGTAGTAACCGCGCCGGCCGGCGTAAGTGGTGAACAACGACGGGCGTCCGGTGGGGAAATGCAACTCTGACCGGGGCGAGGTGTGGTCACCTCAGCCACCCGAGGAACCTGCGGTGGAGGGCGCCTGCCGGCGCCCAGCTCATGTCCTGCGTCGCGGCCACCAGGTGCGAGCCCATGTAGATGCTCAGGGACACCGGAGCGCCGGCGTACTCAGCGAGCAACTCTTGTCGACGGGTACGGCAGGGCCAGGAGGCACCACACCCGCCGCAGGTCCAGATCGGCAGCACCGGCCCGTGCGTGGTCATCGGTCCTCACCCGGCCAGTGCCCCCGGCTGATCGGCAGGCGGTGCCTCGCCTGACAGGGCAGGTCAGTCCCGCAGCGGCAGATCCGCCTCCACCTCCGCCACGACCACACCGGCCGGTGCCGGCGGGCCAGGGTGAGGGCGGCGGCTATCACGTACTCCTCGTACCGGACCATCGGAGTCCCCTCCTGCAACCTACGTTACCCAGTACTCTGGGTATACCGACGATACCCCGTGTCGGCTCATGAATCCCCCTGCGTGTTCTCTTGATGCAGGGAGGACGACCGATGGCTCAGCCGCTGTATCAACAGATTGCCGGCGACATCACGCGGCAGATTGAGTCAGGCGTATTGAAGCCCGGGGACCGCCTGCCCAGCACCCGTCAGCTCTGCGAGCAGTACGAGGTCAGCGAGACGGTCATCCGATTCGTCATGATCCAGCTCAAGGCGCGGGGCCTGGTCTACGGCCAGCCGGGCCGAGGTGTGTACGTCAGCACGAAGGACTGACCCGGCCGGGGCAGGTCATTACTTTGCTCGTCGTGGACGCACCAGCGCTCACATAGCCGGCCTTATCGCTCAACATCACGCTCCGCCGTCGCTGGCCGGCCCTGACGGCGCGGCGGCTCAGGGGTAGAACCCGGCCGACCGGAGCCGTTACGACGCGAGCCCCTGCGGGCCGAGGATGGCACAGGGCGGGTTGCTAGGAGCCTGAGGTGCACCACGACCCTCAGCGTGCGCAGCCCGGTGGCGCCCCTGAGCAGATTCGTCGCGGCCTCCTGCTCCGCCATCGGCGGCGTGTCCACCAGCAGACCGCAGGCTGTGGCTGAGCACGGTCAGATCCTCCGAAACGGAGGCTCTCTACCAGCCGCAGCGGTTCACGATGGCTTGCGAGCAACAGGCACGATGGACCTTCCGGATACGCAGTCTCGCGGGGTGGGGATTACACCGTCCCCACAGGATTGTTCTCCTGGTTCAATGCACCGCCGTGCTGGCTCGGGCGATGGACCGGCTGATGACCGCCCACGCCCGAAGTTTGAACCTTCCCGACTCCGAGGGGACGCTGGCGTCGACCAGGCGACTAGGCGCTCGCTCGACGTCGCCGGGAGCGGGCTGCTCCCAATCTGCTCCCAATGTAGGGGGCAGATGGCAAGAATCCCGTTACCGGATCTTACGGCGACGGGCTTCTGACCTGCATATATCGATGGTGGGCGATACTGAGATCGAACCAGTGACCTCTTCGGTGTGAAGGAAGTGCTCTCCAGAGCGTCACTAGTTGACCCGGACGCGCAGCGGCAAGTTCCCCGGCCTATCGCCAACTCGGCCTGCGGCTGACAACCACCGGAAACACAAACGGTGCGAGCCGCACTGGCTTGCACCGTTGATCTTCTGGTGTCCGAGGGGCGAGCCGAACCATACGCACACATGCCTGCTTGGATGACCTGGATCGAACGGCCGACGCTCTGACCGAGGTTTGGTCCTTCGGCCCGCGGCGCCACCTCTCGTACTGGACTGTGCATCTCTCGGTCGTGGCGTTCTCGTCGTCATGACTGCTCGCCGCGGTCGGTACCCCCGGCCGGTACGCCGCGACCGGCGTGACGGCCGCCGCGAGGTGCGCTATTCGAGCAGGTCTCGGATGTCGGAGGCGGTCAGCTGCGCGGACGCGAAGTCACCGCCGTCGAGGACGCTGCCGGACAGTTCGGCCTTGCGGGCCTTGAGCGCCATGACCTTCTCTTCGATGGTGTCCTTGGCGACCAGCCGGTAGACCATCACGTTGCGGGTCTGCCCGATGCGGTGCACGCGGTCCACGGCCTGCGCTTCGGTGGCGGGGTTCCACCACGGGTCGAGCAGGATGCAGTAGTCGGCCTCGGTCAGGTTCAGGCCGAAGCCGCCGGCCTTGAGGCTGATCAGGAATACCGGCGCCGTACCGTTCTTGAATTCGGCGAGCACCGTCGCGCGGTCGCGGGTGGCGCCGTCGAGGTAGCAGCAGCGGATGCCCGCTGCCTCCAACCGCTGCCGGGCGGCGTCCAGGAAGCGGGTGAACTGGCTGAACACCAGAGTCCGGTGGCCTTCGGCGACGAGGTCGGTGACCTGCTCGGCCAGCACGTCCAGCTTCGTCGACGACACGGCACGGTGTTTCGGGTCGACCAGGGTGACGTCGAGGCTGGCCTGCCGCAACAGGGTCAGTGACCGGAAGATCTCGAACCGGTGCTGTTGCAGGTCGCCGAGCAGGCCGAGCACCTTCTGCCGCTCCCGCTGCAGGTAGGTCTGGTACACCTTGCGGTGTCTGGGGTTGAGGTCCAGTTCGATGACCTGTTCCTGCTTGTCCGGCAGATCGGCGGCCACGTCGGCCTTGCGGCGGCGCAGCATCAGCGGCCGGATCCGCCGCCGCAACTGGGCCAGCCGTTCCGGGTCGTGGCCCTTCTCGATCGGATTGCGGTAGTGGTCGGTGAACCGGTCCGCGCGGGTGAACAGACCAGGCGCGGTGATGGACAACAGCGACCACAGTTCGAGGAGGTTGTTCTCCATCGGCGTGCCGGTGATGGCGAGTTTGAACGGTGCAGGGAGTTGCTTCGCGCAGCGGTATCCCTGGGCGTGGGGGTTCTTGACGAACTGGGCCTCGTCGAGGATCAACCCGGCCCAGTCGACCGCCTCGTACTCCTCGAACTCCAGTCGGAACAGGGTGTAGGAGGTGACCACCAGATCCGCGCCGCGTACCGCGTCGGCGAGCCCCACACCGCGTCGCGCGCGGGTCTGGGCGACCACGCTGACCGTGAGGTCCGGTGCGAATCGGCCTGCTTCACTCGCCCAGTTGTGCACGACGCTGGCGGGGGCGACCACCAGGAATGGCGCCCGCTGACCGCCGAGGTCCCGGACGTGGCAGATCAAGGCCAGAGCCTGCAGGGTCTTGCCCAGCCCCATGTCGTCGGCCAGCACCCCGCCGAGTCGATGCTCGTGCAGGGCGGCCAGCCAGCGGAACCCGTCCCGCTGGTACGGCCGCAGCGTGGCCTTCAGTCCCGATGGGACCGGATGCTCGACCCGGTTGCCAGCGTCGGACAGCGAGCGCACCGCCTCCTGCCAGGCGGCGGCCTGGCCGGTGACCTCGCCCAGTTCGGCCAACTCCTGCCACAGCCCGGCCTGGAAGCGCCCGACCCGCAGCACCCCGGGCGGCGGGTCCTCCAGCGCGCGGGACTCGGCGATCAGGTCGCGCAGCTGGCGAAACTCGGCACGGTCGAGGCTGAAGTACGTGCCGCTGGGCAGGATGAGGTACTGCTGATCCGCGGCGAGCGCGACGAAGAGCTCATCGAACGGCACCTGCTCACCGCCGACCCTCACCTGTACCGACAGGTCGTACCAGTCCGGCTGTCCACCGGTGTCGGCGCCGGCGAACGTGATGATCGGGGCCTGCAGCGTCTCCTGGTAGGCGGGGCCCGCGTCGTCGAGATGCGCGACGACGTCGACGCCGTCGATATCGGTCACCCGGGGCAGGATGTCGCTCAGGAACCGGATCATCGTGTCGCCGGCCACGTCGGCGGTGGACGCCAGCCGAGGCCCCGCAGGCGTTGACTCGAGCAGGCCCAGCGCCGGGTCGGCCACCAGCTCGGTCACCCGCCGCACCACCTTCTCGCGGTCGGCAGCGTGTGCGACGGGTGCTGGCGCCCACAGCGGCTCCCGATGATGACGGTCACCGATCGGCAGCACCCACTCCCATCCCAGCGAGAGCCGATGTCCGACCATGCGGTCCACCGTCAATGTCAACGCCGCCGCCCCGAGATCGGGCAACCGCACCGACGGACCCGCCGCGATCACTTCCGCCTGCCGTAGCAGGTTCGGATAGTACTGCTGGAGGAACCGTGCCTCGTCGTCTGCGGGGATCCGGATCGCCGGTCCCGCCAGCATGCCGGCGATGCCCGACTCCAGCGGCCGTGCCAGCGGCGCGAGCCGCAGCACCCTGTCCCGGGGCTGCGGGGTGGCCTGCCCCCGCACCCCCCACCAGGCGACACCGTGGGCCGGCCGGCCCACCAGCACCGACGAATCCGGCGCGACCGGCACACCGTCGCCAAGCAACGTTGGTACGAGCAGCAGATCGTCACCCGTCCGGTCGACCCGTACAGACACCCGCGCCGGTTCACGACACACGACGACCCGCCCGGCCGCCTTGCCGGCCTGCACCATCGGCAACCCGGTCTCCTGTGCCTCGCTCAGTAGATCCCAGATCCGCCGGCTCGCGAACGCGTCCAGGAAGACCATCTGCTGGTAGCCGCCGTAGTAGTGCCGGTCCTCGGTCGCCGTGGAAAGCGCCAGGATCTCGTTGAGGAGCTGCCAGTGCCGCTCGACCCGCCTCGGGTGCCCGTACCAGGCGTAACTGAGATTCGACCAGGAGATCCCGGACCGCACCCAACCGTTGCGACCTGGTACGACAGGGCGCAGGGCGACCCGCCATGACGATTCCGCGCCGCGCTGCGCGGCAGCCGCGACGAGATCGAACTGCAGCCCGACCTCCGCCCGGTCGGGTACCGGATCAGCGGAAGCCCCGGGGGCCGTACCGACCAGCGGGGACAGCGCGGTCTCCCACGCCGCCGGTGGCGCCACGGCCCGCGGGCGGGGCGCACCTCGGGCCGACACGACGGCGATGATCAACGCGGCCGGATGGGCGCAGCCCGGATGGTCTCCGCAGCTGCACGATCCCTCCACCGCCGTGATGTCGCCGTTCGGGTCGGTACGCGCGGTGGCGATCACCGTGCCGGGCAGTTCGCCACGGACCCGGGCATGAGCCTGCCCGGTCCGCGAATCCCATTGGACGTCGACCAGCTCGCCCCGATCGAGGTGGGCCCGTGCCTGGACGAAGGAACGTGTCCCCACCGCGACGCGCACGGCCTCCTCGTCCTCGGTCAGAACCAGGCGCGCCAAGGTCACCTCCACGAAATCCGGCCGGGGCAGCCGCGAGCGTATCCTTCCGCAAGGTGGGCAGTGCCCAGCGCCACCCGGTCCGTCCGCCCCGTCGGCTCGAGCACCAGCGGACCGCGGCCCGGGATGGTCGGCCGGAGGCTGCCGACGTCCGCGCGAGAACTTCGAACCAGCGGGCGGTGGCACCCTGACCCCGCCTGTAGTGCGGGATCGGCAGGCGGGGAGTTCGTCCTTGGAGCGATGACCATCAGGCCGTAGGCCAATCCAAGGGAGATCAGATGGCCGGCAGGTCGATGTCATGCGGGCCGGCGACGCCGCTCAGACGTACGATCGGGGTCAGGAGGTGAGGGCATGGTCCGAGGCAGCGGCGCGCCGCCTCGCTCACGGTATGTGGACCAGCGGCACTTCGTGGTCGCCGCCACCCTGTCCGACCTGCGCAGCCCGGTTGGCGGCGTGGTGACGCTCGACCGGTGGTTGGACTGGTCCGGCGACAGCACGTACGACCTGGACGACGCCGGCGATCTGCAGCTGATGTACCAGACGGTGCTGAACCAGGCTAATTCGGTCGCGGACCTGTGCCGGTGGTTGGACGGCCCGACTCTGCGCCGCTTGTGGCCAAGCTTGTGGCTCCCGGCCCGGCTGCGGGCGTTGTGGCAGGCACGCTTTCCCGAGCTGACCACGCCGCCCCAGGCGCTGGCCGGGTAGGAGTGGATCCGGTTCACCTCCGCCTGGCGGAGATCGGACTGCGGGTCGCTGCCCGCTACGGGTTCGCGTTGGCCGGCGGCTACGCCGTACAGGCCCACGGCATCCTGGACCGGCCGAGCGAGGACGTCGACCTGTTCACGGCGTGGGAGCGACGTGGCGAGTTCACCGCAGCAGTGGACGCCGTCGTCGACGGCTAACGCGACGGCGGGTATTCCGTCGAGGTGACGCAGCGGTTCGACACCTTCGCCCGCCTCGCGGTCACCGATCCCGCTCAACCGGAGCATCCGTACAAGGTCGAGCTGGCACGCGTTGCCGCCGGTGATGATGGACGTCGGGCCGGTCCTGCACGCCGACGACGTCGTCGCGGGCAAGATGTCCGCCCTGTACACGCGAGCCGAGCCTCGGGACTTCCTGGACATCGACGCGGCCCTCACCACGGGTCGCTACACCCGGACGCGGCTGTGCGAGCTGGCCGAACAGTCCGACGCGGGGTTCGACCTGCGCGTCCTGGCGGACCTGTTCGGAATGTTGGAGCGCTACCCGGACCGGCGTTTCGCTGGACAGGGTTCGACAAGACGGCGGCCTCCGCCGTCATCACCCCGCGCTGCGCAGCCCCGACCCGGACAGCGTCGCGGACTACCTGCAGACCAGCAGCATGATCATCGTGTGCGACCACGGCACCTGGACGATCGAAACCGAGACAACCGTCTTCACGCTCAGCTCACCGGCGAGCATCCTGACCGCCACAGCAAAGATCCCCGCCCAACGGGACGGGGATCAGGCAAAATACGAAGAACCATCACGCTTCGTGTGGAAATAACGTGTCCGAGCGAGTTGAACGGTGACTACATGATCAGGTTAGCCGCCGTGCTGCGCCTACCTCCGACTCAACCGAAGAGTTCACGGATGACTCCCATGGCCCGCGGCGAGATCGCCTCGTCGGGGTAGAAGTCGCTGCACAGGCGTACGGCGTCGTCCACTGTCACGACCTTGGCCAGCGCCGCCAGGGTGCGAAGGTCGTCCACGTCGCGGGCCCGCGCCGCGAGCGCCTTCATCGCGAGATGTGCTCCGGCGAGGCCGCCATCACGCGCAGGCCAGGATGGTCGAAGACACGCCGCCTGCCCGGGTCGTCCTTGCCGGAGACATACACGCTGGCCTGCTCGTTGAGCCACCACGGGGGCAGTCCCAAATCGTCGGCCACCGCACGCGCCTCATCGAGGACGACTCCGTGCGGGACGAACATCGCATCGACGTCCCTGGTCACCCGTTTCGCATCGTAGGCCAGCGCCATCGCGGCACCGCCCACAACGAAGATGTCAGCGACGACCCCGCGGCGGACAAGCCTGTCGCCCAGGCGGGTGAACGCGCGCTCGAGTTCCGCACGCCCCATCAGGACGCCGTCCGAGCTGGTCACGCCGCAGCCAGGTCGTGAACTGATAGGTACACACCGTGCTTCCGGAACGCAGCCGGCGCCCATGCCAGGGCGTCGGCCCGGTGGATGGCCAGTTCGGCCGGGAACCAGGCCCGGCGCAGCACACGTGCCTCACTCCACACCGGCGGGGCAAGATCCGCCTGGGCGAGCAGATGCTCCGCGAGGGCCGCAAGCAGCGCGTCCCAACGCGCGTCTCCGGTCAGCCCGGGCTCATCTTTCAACAGATCGACCCTGATTTCAGCCGGCTCCCAGCGGTACTCCTCCAGAAACTCCCACACCAGCTTCCAGCGGATCTGGTCGGCGTCCGCGGATGCCAGATGGGTGGCCAACGTGGCAAGACTCATCGGTTCGTAGCTGGTACCCACAGGGCGAGCCTCACCTCCGAACCAATGGCATCATTGGTTGCAGACTATCGCGGCACCGCCCGTGAACACCGCAAAGGTCAGGTGGCGACGCGTGTCCGAGTTCCAGCCGGCGACCCCGCTCGGTCACTGCTGTTCGTCTTGCCGTAGCCCGTACGTGCCGCGGAGGCTACGTCGGGCCTGCGCATTGCGAGTGGTCTCGACGACGATGAGGGCGGTCAGGACGACCACCGAGCCGGCCAGCCCGGCAAGCGGTGGGAGGACGACGGCGGCCGGCAGGGCGGCGAGGAACACGCAGGTCGCCACCAGCCGCGGAAGGCTCAGCGCACCGTGCATGCGGCGCTCGAACAGCAGATGCCCGGCCAGGTACAGCGCGGGGCCACCGAAGAGCGGAAGCGCGTAGAAGGCGCCCAACGGCTTGCCCTCACCGGCGTGCGCCAGCACGCCCTCGACGCCGAGGGCGGCCAGCAGGATGCCAGCAACGACGGGAAAATGCCCGTACGTGTACGCCTCGACCGCCAGGTTGACCCTGGCTCGGCCTCGCGCCTCGACGAGTCGGTGCTCGGCCGCGAGCGACACCAAGTCGAAGTACAGCCACCACAGGCAGACGGCGACGGCAACGCCAAGAATGGCCGCAAACAACAGCGGCGCGCTGATGGGCCGGTCGGCGGCGCCAACACCGATTGCGACGACCGACTCGCCAATGGGGCTCAGCGAAGTTAGTGGGGGTTGAGGTGTCCGCGGCTTTTCCGGGTGGTTGCGCAGCGTGTTCGTAGGCGTTGGTTGATGGGGTTGCGGAAGCCGTAGGCGTTGCGGGCGACGGTTTTGATGAC
>NZ_JAPFQV010000108.1:0-10245 GCF_033804685.1 Micromonospora sp. RTP1Z1 | reverse complement strand
TGGCAGCAGCAGCCGCCTTCGATCTTGTAGTCCTCACAAACACATGATCGACAGGCGGCTGCGTCCACTTCGCACGCCCCCACCGCATCCCGCGAGGTCAGACCGCCAATGGCGGCTGCCGTACTAGCGCGCTTCATCCTGCTGGAACGGGTGATTGGCGTAGCTTTCGCTCTGGTCGGCCTTATGTTCTTGATTGTTCTCGGCTACAACATCTTGGCCGGCTGGCCGATGCGGATGGTGAAGTAGGCAACTTGATCTCAGCCGCCAGGTCGATCAGCACCTCATGATCACATGGCACAGATCCGGCACAACCGAGCGCGAGTAGCGGCGGAAGATGCCGGAAGCCGACGGAAGGCGCTTCCGTAGGTCAGGGGTCACGCCGGAGCTGACGCGGGAGGTCGGGAAGTCGGGGCTCTTACTTCCAGCGGAAGTGTGGGATACGACGGCGCGACCTGGGCACCGGACTGCAGGCTGCGGACGACTGGCCCCTGCGCCGCGGGACGAGCGGACCCGCTCCTTCCTCTCCGGGTCCTCGACCGGACCCATGTCGCGCAACTCGGTCAGCCCGGCCAGTGCGCCGAGCCACCGGAGTCGCCCGGCCTGCCGGCGGACGACCGCCACAAGCTGTGACAGCTGCTGAGCTGACTCGGGTGCGCGGTGCGCGTGGGGCTCAGGCCGTACTCCTGAGCCAGCCGTAGCTCGCGCGACCGCGACGCGCGGGGCGCGAGGTGGATCCCTGACCGCCCGGGCAAGCCGCCGGGGGCGGTGGGAGACCCACCGCGCCCGGAGACAGCTGCGCCTGATCAGCGTGGCTCGGACACCTTCGGCAGCCGCATGCCGCGGTCGGCCATGATCTGCCGGACGTAGTTCGGGTAGTCCGTGATGATGCCGTCGACGCCCATGTCCATCAGGGCCTCGACGGTGGCCGGGTCGTCGCAGGTCCACGGGATGACCTTCAGGCCGCGGGCATGCGCCGCCGACACCATCGCTTCGTCCACGTAGAAGCGGAAGCCCGAGTCGCCGATCTTCCCGTTCTGCGGAAAGCCGTAGACGGGAGAGAGTGCCGTGACGCCGGGAATGGCGGCGGCAGACTTCACGAAGTCGCCGCCGAAGTCGTCGGCGTCGAGCCCGCCGAGCCACGGGGAGGCACCGGGCTTGCCGACCTGAAGGAAGTCGTAGTTGGTCAGCGCGACCAGCGGCCAGGTGGGCGCGAGCCGGTGCATCTCCTTCAGCGCGCCCCAGTCGAAGGACTGGATGGTGACCTGCTCCTCGATCCCGGACGCGTGGATCTCCTCGTAGACCCGGCGGACGAACAGCTCACGCGGCGCGGTCTGTTCCGGCGCGCCCGCCTCGACCTTGGTCTCGATGTTCAGCTTGATCTGGTTCGCGTGGTAGCTCTTGACGAGGTCCAGCACGTCCTTGAGCTCGACCATCCGGAAGCCCTTGATCTGCTCCTGCTCCGGGAAACCGGGCAGCTGCTGATAGCCGCAGTCCATGGTCTGGAGCTGGGCCAGGGTCAGATCCTTGATGTACTTGCCGACGTACGGATACATCGGGTCACCCGGCGTGACGGGTCCCGTGTCACGGCACTTCTTGGCGCTGATCTGCCGGTCGTGGTTGACGACGACCTTCTCATCCTTGGTGACGTGGGTGTCCAGTTCCAGGGTGCTGACCCCGAGGCGCACCGCCTTGGCGAATCCCTCCAGCGACTCCTCGGTGGTCATGCCGATGCCACCCCGGTGGGCCTGCAGGTCGAAGTGGGTCTTCTGCGGCAGCACCACACCGGGATTGTCGGCCGTTGACGCGGAAGCGGCGACGGGCGCGGCGAGCGCGGCGAGCGCCGGCACCACGGCCAGGCTCGCCAGAACGCGACGTGCGGACATCAATAACCTCAGCTCAGTCGGGTTCACACTGACGACGCGACGCTAGGCCGCCCGGCCGCACCACCGGTGGCCTCGGCGTTGTGGGCTGCTGAACGTTCGCAAAACGCGGGTGTCAACAGCGGGGCTTTAGGAGCGGACGTCGAGGTTGGGGAGCGGCCGCCGGCCCGGTCGCCGACGCGGGAACTGTTCAGACGTTGTCCTGCCCGTGACGACAGCGTGACGACAACGGGAGCCGACGCCGGGCACCTGGCCCTGCACCTGGCGGTCGGCTGCCCATCGTCGGAGTGCCTGCGACCAATGCCGCCTGGATCTGAAAATCGGAAGGTCGGCGGTTCGACCCCGCCCCTGGCCACATAGCCTTTCGCCGGGCTACAGAGGTCCCAACCAGCGGAAACGCCGGTGGGGATCTTGCTTTGTGCGCCCTTGCCGGCTGGGATCGCCGGTGCCCGTGGTTGACCGCTCTTGGCCCTTGATCGCCGCCGCTAGTTGCACGTTCGCTGCACGCCGCTCTCCGGTGAACCGCCGGTCTCATCGTGGGTTGGCTCTGAGAGGTGATTCGGCAGGATGCGTGACCGGATGATGTGCTCCGACACCTCCAACGGCCACGGACGCGGTTCGATCGGGTACCGCTTGGGACCACCCTCGGGGTCGCCCAAGCCAAGGTCGGCGCGGTAGGCGTACGTGAACTCCAGCGTGCGGTCACGCAGGATATTCGCCAGGACGAACCACAAGGTGTCGTCTGTCTGTTTCGCCTCAGCGGACAGCTCCCAGCTCGACCCATCCGCCGTCACCGCGTCCAACATCTTCCGCTGGGCGGCGGTCATGTCGGCGTGCAGACGGATCATCTGCTCTCCTGCCCGAACAACCTCGTACGAACGGGCTAACCGCCGTATGGCGTCGAGCGTCGCCACCAGGTCTCCCATCACCGGGCCAGGGAACGCCGCCAGCTCTTCGCTCGATGGAGGCGTCCCGCCATCCCTCACAGTGAGCCCGATCTCGCGCAGGCGCTGGTTGCGGTCTAGCTGCTTCCTGTGGAGGTTCAGGAAGCGGTCGTACGTCTCGCGCCGCTCGGCCAGGAATAGGGCTGCGTCGTCTCTGCGCTGCTTCCGGCGCTCCGTCCGGCCGTCGTAGAGCATCTTCAGCAGGACGCCGCCGAGGGCGGCCCCTGCCCCGATGCCCGCAGAAATGATCGGGACGAGTTCGTTCGGAACCATGGAGCCCTCCGCAGTCCGGTCGCTAGCGAGCAGCGTACGTAACCACGGCATCTCTGCCCGTGATGCTGCTGCCTCACTGTCTGCCGCCGACCCACGCCCTCGTGGAGCGGGCCAGGGCCAGGGTGACAAGGTGGAGCGCCCTACCGGACGAGTCTCAATGGCGGTTGTCAAGGGCCGGCGTGAGTAGCCAGGCCCGGCCTGGGGGTTAGAAGAAGATCGCGGACGGCTGGTCGCTTGGCTGTCCGCCTGGTCAGCCCGTCCATAGTTGTCGGGCAGTGTCGGCGTTGGTCGGCGGTCTTGGCTGTACGGATGGCTGTACAGCCACACGGTTTAGGAAGTGTGGACACGGCCGGAAGTCGCACGGCAGCGACCTGGCTTGACCTGCCTCGCCATGCCGGCAGCCACGTCCAGGAGCTGACCGCCACTGACCCTCGGTCCCCCTGCTAACGGGCACGCAGGGGGCACGGCCAGCCTGAGGGCCAGAAGAACGTTACGAGGTGGTGCGCGATTAGGGCATGGCCGCGCTTGTTTGGGCTGTTCGGGCGGGTTGTGCTACCGCTCGGCGCAGCGGTCGGACACGAGTCCCGCGATGGCGAGGGTGGTGTCTTCGAAGTGTTCCCGGCGTCCGATGTAGCGCTGCAGGGGTCGCCACTGTTTGGGCTCGGCGATGGCGTGTTCGACGCAGATCCGTTGTGAGGACTGGGTTTTCCGCGCGGTGTTGTATTCGGCGAGTTGAGTTTCGGTGGCGTCTTTTGGTGGTTTCTTCGGCGGCGCGGTGACCTGGTCGGGGAAGTCGCGGGCCAGGCCCTGGTAGCCGGAGTCGACCTTGGCGCGCACGTTCGGATGCTGCCGCAGCAGGTCCTCAATGCCCTCGATGCGTAGCGCGGTGACGTCGTGCATCCGGCCCGGTCGGGTGGCCCCGCACCACAGCAACCGGCCTTCGCCGTCGCTGATCACGGTGGGTTTGATGGTGTTCTGCTTCTTCTTGCCCGACACGAACGCTCGTCGGCCGGGCCGGTTGGCCTTGGGCCGGCGGACCTGGACCTCGGTGCCGTCGATGCGCAGTTCGACACCCTCGGCGGCGGCGTAGGCGAACACATCGGCGAGGGTGCGCAGCCGCAGTTGCGGCTTGCCGGGTACGGCGAAGCCTCGCGCGGCCAGCAGCGGCCGGATCTCACCCACGGCGCGGGTGATGGTGGCCCGGTCGACGTTGTAGAACAGGGCCAACGCGGCGTGCGGAAGTTGGAAGCGCAACACCACCAGGGTCGTGATGACCCGATCGGTGAAGGTCAGGTCACGGCGCGGGCCGGCGCCGGGCGCGCGGACCCGGTCACGGCCGCGACGTTCGCGCAGCCGGGATTCCTCCTGGCCTGTCCACGGGTCGGCCAGTTCAGCGATCAGCTTGCCCAGCCTGCGCCGGGGAATGCCGGTACAGATACGATGAGACAAGGCCGTGCGGGCCCATCTTGACGTCACAATCATGATCGTCCCGCACGGCCGCTTCCATGACCGAAGCGGGTCAGTCAGCTATCGCGCACCAAGTCGTTAGTCGATGGTCTTGGCTGCAGGATGGTTGTACGGTCCGGCCGTGGATTGGGGGATGCGGTGAGCTGGGTTGCCAACGTGATGCTGTCGGTGAGCCCCGAGGACTACCGGAACGCCGAGGCGTTCAGCGGGTGACTTGACAAGGAGTGTCCGCGTCGTGAGCCAGGTATGAAGCCGGGCGGCTGCGGCGAACTTGCGCTGATCGCCGAATCCGACAACCAGTGGGGTGGGTACAAGTACCCGGAGTGCGCCGTGTATGCGGGAGCACTCAACCATGCCGATCTTGACGCTCTTGTCGAGCATTTCGGCTCGGTTCAATGGCACACTCCGAACGCGGTACAGCTGTTCGTCATGGACCAGGAGCAGTCGTTCTTCCGCGTTTGGATGGTCCGGAAGGGCAAGCCCCAGCAGTACGCTCCCACATCTCCGGACGAGGAAGACGACCAGTTCTGGCCGGCAGAGGATGCCTGAGTCGAACCGCACCGTCAGTTTGGAAGGTCGTGCTCAACCGGTCGTGATGCCCGAAAAGCCTGCGGCAAACGGCCTACCCGCTTGCGTCTCGTGCCCGCTCGTGACCGCTGGATGCCACGGTTACTGGCCCACGGATGGCCCATGACGGCATTCAGGTTGAACGAAGATCGCCGTTGGCTCGCCACGATACGCTGCCGCTGGCCAGGCTGTACGGCATCTATGAAGCGAGGTAGGTGTGGCTCAGCAGGTTCCGGCCAGCGACGGGGTTTGCATCGACGTGCCGCTCGTACGCCGGCTCCTGGCCGGCCAATTTCCTCAGTGGGCCGAGCTGCCGATCCAGCCAGTCGATGGAACCGGTCGGGACAACGCGATCTTTCGGCTCGGCAACGAACTCTCCGTTCGACTTCCCCGCCGCGAGCTCGGTGCTCACCATCTCGCTAACGAATGTCGGTGGCTACCAGGGTTGGCGCCGCACCTGCCATTGTCGGTACCCGTGCCACTTGGACGCGGCGTGCCGTCCGAGGACTATCCGTGGCGCTGGACGGTGACCCGATGGCTCCCTGGCGAAGTCGCCGCGCTTGAGCACGGGCTGGATGAGGTCCAGATGGCTGACGAGCTGGCTCAGTTCATCACCGCGCTTCGCACGGTCGACCCGGTCGACGGACCTGCCAGCGAGCTTCGCGGTATCCCGCTGGTTCAACGAGACCCCTGGGTCCGCGCGGCAATCGAGGCCGTGCACGGCGACTGGGATCCAGAGGCGATGACGGCGGCATGGGAGTCGGCATTGGCTGGTCCCCCGTGGCCGGCTCCGGGTGTATGGACCCACGGGGACTTGCATCCGGCGAATCTGCTCGTCATCGATGGCCGGCTGAGCGCCGTTATCGACTTCGGCCTCCTGGGCGTCGGCGATCCGGCCGTCGATGTCCTCGCGGCGTGGACGGTTCTCTCTCCACCCGCTCGGGAATACTTCCGAGGCGCATTGCAAGTCGACGAGGCGACGTGGGCTCGGGCTCGGGGACGGGCACTCGACTTCGGGCTGATGTGCGTGGCAAATGCACCGCATGACTCTCTCATCGGCCAAATCGGCCGCCGCACAATCGACCAGGTGCTCGCGGACGAGGACAGGACAACGGCTAACCAGGGTAGAGGGCTGGGTCCCGGGACCTGAGCGGATCTCCCCGTCAGGGGAGGCTGGTAGCCCTTGTGGTGCTCGTCGAGGTGATCCGCGGCGGCATCTCTGAGGAGGGCCGGGGTTCGGGGCGGAGCCCCGAGGTCTTCGTGGGTCGACACCGACCGGCTGCATGTCCTGACCTCCGGCGGCGCCCGCATCAAGTCCAGCCCATCGCGGCTTTCCCAACGGGACCTGGCCCGCCTGCTGGCCGACGGCGGCAGCCCGGCCGGACCATCTCCGCTGCCGCAGCCTGTGCCGCAGAGCATCGCCGTCGAGGTCGATCGTGTTGTGAACTCCTGCGGCGGGATCAGCATTGGCGGCAGGCAGATCAGCGTCGGCATGCCTTTGGCTGGCCAACGAGTCCGGGTCCGCGTTGACGGGATCCTCCTGCACGTCATCGACGAGGCAGGGCAGCTGCGCCGCACTTTGCGCTGCCCACTACCGCCCACCGCCTGCGGTCGCATCCGCGACGCCCGACCCGCCTCCGTGATCCCACCACCGGCCACCGCCCCGACCGTCGAGCGGGTCGTATCCATCAACGGCAGCATTCAGGTCGCCGGGCAACGCATCCAGGTCGGCAAGATCCACGCCCGCACACTCGTCACCGTCGCCCTGGACGAACACACCGTCACCGTCTACGACGCCGACACCCCGATCGCGGCCGTTCCCCGCCGCAGCACCACAGACATGAACCGGGTGAAGGCCAAACACCAGATCACCATCCACAGGGCCGACCGATAAGAGAAGCTTCAGGTCTTTAACGTGCCGGCATGCCAGCCGCGCCAGAAGTCGGCCAGGTTCGTCGCGAGCGGATAGGCCACGGCGTCGATCGAATCCCAGAACACGTGGCCGCTGCCGCTTGTGGAAACGCAGAACGGGGAGCCGGTCCCATCGTCGCCGAAGCCGAGCAACTGTCGCCGGCCCGCCCCTTCCTCGGCCCACGCTTCCTGGTTGCGCTTGACCACCTCGTCCAGAGGCCAGCACACGAACCATTGGCCCATCTTGTCGAACACACCATCGGTGGCGAGATAAAAAGCTCGCAGATCGGCCGGAAGACCGACGCCAAGCAGCGACTCAACCTGCGACACGACAGCGACGGACGACGGTGGCCGCAGCACGTAGGCGTCGTCGCTCAGCAGCACTTGCCACCAGCCGGCAGGGTTCACAGCGCCACGATGCCACAGCGACCAACGACAGACCGACACGATGGGGTTGCTCATAAGCGAGTAGCACCCTGCCCATGACCTACCATCGCCCCAAGCACCAGACCTATTCGATCACGACCTGGCGTCAAGCGTCCTGCGACGCCGTTCCGTCAAGCATCATGCGAGACCAGGCATTGGCCGGCAGCCGGTGTCGGGCTCCACTTGATGCGTGACGCAGCGGCTTCAGTTGATGGGTGATACCGCGAGGCAGCAACGGCTGAGCCTGGGGGCACACTCGCCGCATGGATGAGATCGTGTTGTCGGTGCCCGGCTACGACAGCGCGCATGGTGTTGTGGCGCCGGTGGAGGGTGGCACAGTGTCGATCGAGATCGTGGGCGGCTCAGTTGAGATATTCGGCGACCGAGCCGGCCTGCGGGATCTTGCACGGTGGTGCCTCGCCCTTTCGGACGAGAGGGCACCGTCTGGGGCCCACATCCACCTCGACCCAGGGACGTTCCCGCTGAGTCTTCATTCGGCTCCTCTGATGCTGGCCCGCGACCCGCGGGAAGGCTAGGTCCAGGTCGCGTCACCCATCATGTGAAGCCAACCTGGAACGCATCAAGTGGAGTACGACAGTCTCGACGATGTCACCGAGCAGCTCGGTGAGCGGACACTGTGGGTACGCCAGCGCCAGGCGCGGTCCGCGCGACCCTGGTCGAGATGTCAGACGGACGCATGATCTTCGGCCCAAGTCGGCTGCCGGCTGCCGCTCCGTCACCATTCCGGCGGTGATCCGCCCCGATCTTGAGTGTCACGTGCGCGATTTCGTCGCCGACGAATCCGACGCCCTGATCTTCACCGGCGCGAAGGGTGCTGCCCTGCGCCGCTCCAACTTCCAGAAGGCGGCTGGCTGGGCCGCCTCGGTTGCCGCCGCAGGCCTGCCCGGCTTCCACTTCCACGACCTGCGGCACACCGGCAACACCTTGGCCGCTGGCACTGGTGCCAGCCGGGCGGATCTCATGGCGCGGATGGGGCATGGCTCGACCCGGGCCGCGATGATCTACTAGCACGCCACCACCGAGCGCGACCGGAGCATCGCCGACGCGCTGAGCGCCAGCATCGCCGAGGAGCGTGGACGGGCACGTAACGGGCACGCCGACACGGTAGAGCCGTAGTCATGAATATGGCCCAGGTCGGATGAGCTGTCTGACCTGGGCCTTCGTGCCTGAGCGGGCGACGGGAATTGAACCCGCGTAATCAGTTCGGAAGATCGTGCTCAACCGGCCGTGATGCCCGAAACGCCTGCGGCCGGCGGTGGAGCTACTCGCCCCTCGTGCCCGCTCGTGACCGCTGCCCGCCACGGTTACTGGCCCGTGGATGGCCCGCAGGGGTGGGCGAGGAACACCACTCGGTCGTCGGCCAACTCGTACGCCATCATCGGCGGATAGCTGTGATCGCCTTCGGCGTATACGAGGACACGCTTGTCGAGGGTCTTGCCAAGTGTCCGCAGGAATCCGCAGAAGACGTCCAGACGTTCCTGCCCCTGGATCTCGTGCAGGCTGACGTCGCTGTCAATCTCATCCGGGCTTGAGGGCCGAACGATCCACTCCATGCCAGGGTCGGGCCAGACATGGAGGCAACGCAGCCAACCTTCCGGGTCGGCGGTGAACAGATCGGCTGCTGACGCGGGCGGCGGAAGCCTCTGCTCCCGGACGTCGTACTCACACCGCCAGCCCTTGGACCGAATCAGCCGGAGCAGCGTCTCCCAGTCGGTCAGAGTCATGCCAGGCACGATGACGTCGGGCAGGCTGCCGTTCTCGTACGGGTCGAACCACTCCCTGACGTCGTCCCACCGGATATCACGCATCCGGCCATTGTCTTGGGCAGCGCCGGGGTGTCACACGCTGGGGCTCACGCTTCGCGGATCTCCTCGTCGGGCAGTCGCCCGACCGTCCAGCCTCCCCGGACGGGGACAAGGTGGAGCGCCTCACCAGCCGAACGACCTTGGCCCCGTCCGGGGAGGCTGGTAGCCCTTGTGGTGCCCGGCGAGGTGTTCCGCCTCGGCATCTCTGAGGAGGGTCGGGGTTCGGTGCGGAGCCCCGGGTCTTCCTGGTTCGTCTCCCGCAGCGTGGCCGGCCGGCCCGGCCGATGCCGGCCGGAGGTCGCCAGCAGGCCGGGGCCGGGCCGGCGCGGCCCGCTTTGCGGGCCGCCTTGATCTGATAGAGCGCAATTCGGCAGCGGCGCGCCTGCGCTCGTAGTCCTGTCACGGGACATGCTTGACAGCGAGGATGTCGGGGACGCTGCTGGGCCGGTCTGACCCGATGCTTGACCGACGCAAAGGTTGCTGTCCTGCGAGTGATTCGTCGGCCGGTTCAGTGGCGTCGCCCCGCACGCGGCCGAACGGGCGTCGTGACCTTATAGGAGAGCGCCGGGCACATACCCCGCGAGTCGAGCCTGGGTGCGTTCTACCGCCGCGACAATCTCAGGTTGCGCTCGGGTGATGAAGCGGGTTACCAGGTGCTCAGGCCCGTAGCGTGACCGGATCTCGGCCAGCCTGTCGAGCACCTCGAAGTCTTGTCCGTCGGGTCCAGTGGTCATATCCGAGAAGCACAGTGCATCTGTCACCGCTGACTCTTCCCGGGGGAACTCCTCGGCCAGGACTTGGCCGAGCCCCCGCTCCTCCGCCTCCAACCAAGAAAACCATGGCCCCTGGCGGGGCCACCCACAGGTGGGTGAAACTCGGGTCGGCGGTGTCGCTCGCCGTCGCCGGTTGCGCTTGGTGCCCTCGCGGTGCCTGAAACCAAGAATGGTGTGG
>NZ_JAPFQV010000107.1:0-10942 GCF_033804685.1 Micromonospora sp. RTP1Z1 | reverse complement strand
TGAAGCCTCCCCCCGAGTGGGCGGCTCCGAAGGGCCAAACCTTCATCTCCCGCACAGCATCAACTCCGCAGCTCTGCCTACATATCAAGCTCCTTCGTCGTTCAGGGCACAACAACGCCGTTCAGTTTGGCCGTTGAGTGAGCTGTCAAGGTTCGGCGGTGAGGTGCTGTTGCATTGCCTGATGGGGGGACGCGTTGGAATCTGCGGTCGGGTTGGTGGTCAGAGCGCCCGGGCGAGTTCGCTGAACGCTTCGGCGACTCGGAGCCTGGGCGGTGCGTCGTGTCCGAGTTCGTAGTGCCCGCGGCGAAGGTTCTGTATGAACGCGCGTCCGGCGATGAGCACTTGTGCGGTCTGCTCGGTTCGAAGCCCGCGCATGGGTCGTAGCCGGTGCTTGAGCTGGCTGTGATCGGCCTCGATCGGATTGTTGGCGTACCGCTCGGTTGAGGCCAGGCCGATGGGACGAGGTCGTCGAGGACGGCGGGGTAAACCGGCGCGGCGTCGGTGACCACCTCGCTGGGCGTCACCTTCAGCACCCGCAACGCCCGCTGGAACGGTCAGCGCTGACAGCCAAGACACCGGGCAGGCGGCGCGCCCGTGCTAGCGTGAGCAGGTTGCAAGCTTTGGTTTGTCGCATACTTTGCCAGCGCCTGGTGGGTATCCAACCCGCCGGGCGCTTTTTGTTCTGCCAGCACTTCCGGACGAGCAGCGGCGACAACCGGGGCCGTACGTAGCTCCATCAACTACTCAGTAGGAGAAGACATGGCATTCGGTACAGTCAAGTGGTTCAACGCTGACAAGGGTTTCGGCTTCATCACGCAGGATGGCGGCGGCGCTGACGTCTTCGCCCACTTCTCCGCCATCTCATCGAGCGGGTTCCGCAGTCTGGACGAGGATCAGCGGGTCGAGTTCGACGTAGAGCAGGGCCAGAAGGGGCTTCAGGCCGCTAACATCCGTCTGGTCTGACGGTGACTCCGCCGAGCCGCGGCGACGAGGCCTCGCCCGTCGCCACGGCGACGGCTGAGACCACGGAGCGGCGAATGCCGGTCCGTTCCGACGCCGCGGTCGTGCCCGGCCTCGAACCGCTGGTGTTGTACGCGCTGTCCGCCCCCGAGTGCGCGCCCGGGACAGCCAGCATCGATCGGCTCCGGCTGGCCCCGGTGCCGCTGGTGCCAGAGGTGCGACTGGTCATGGCCGAGGACGCGATCGTCCTCTGGGCCCGGCTCGAAGCCGAGGCGGGGCACGTCCTCCCGCCGCCGTTCTGGGCGTCGGCCTGGACCGGCGGACAGGCTCTGGCGCGTTACATCCTCGATCACCCGGACACCGTGGCCGGTCGCCATGTCCTCGACGTCGCTTCCGGCTCCGGACTGGTCGCCATCGCCGCGGCGATCGCGGGCGCCGCCGGTGTCACCGCCAACGACATCGACCCCTACTCGATCGCGGCAATCAGTGCCAACGCCCTCGCCAACGGCGTCGACCTGACCCTGTCGTCGAGTGACCTGCTTGACGGCGACGGTGACGGCGTGGATCTGGTGTTGACCGGTGACGCGCTCTACCACCCGTCCGTGGCGGCCCGGATGCTGCCGTTCCTCGCCCGTGTCGTGGCGAATGGCGGTGAGGTCCTCGTCGGCGATCCGGACCGGGGCCACGTGCCCCATGACTGGCTGGAGCGGGTGGCGAGCTACGAGGTGCCGGTGAGCAGCGCTCCGGAAGATGCGCAGCTTCACCTGACGAGCGTGCTCAAGCCACGACGCGACCAGGTGGACGACCGGCGGGGCCGGGGCGCCGTTGCGTTGAGGGATCGGCGGACGTGTTGAACCCTTCTCGGTCCGAGGTCAGATCGCCTGGGCGAGTTCGGTGAACGCCGCGGCTACCCGGAGAGCGGGCGGGGCGTCGACGGCGAGTTCGTAGTGTCGGCGGCGCAGGTTCTGCATGAAGGTGTGTCCAGCGATGATTACCTGTGCTGTCTTCTCCGTTCGCAGCCCGCGCATCGGTTTCAATCGGTGTTTGAGCTGGCTGTGATCGGCCTCGATCGGATTGTTGGCGTAGGCGCCGTTGCGTTGAGCGTTCCCACAACGCAACGGCGCCCGCGTAGCAGACCTGGAGCCTTGACAGGCCTCCGGCCTACCGCGACGTCTGGCTCTACAGGGACGGTGATCGCAAGCTGGGTACGGCCGCGAGAGGGCAGCGCCGAAGTCGGCCGCTAACTCACTCGGCAGCTACTTCTCCGGGGTGCCCGGACCAACTTCGCCACGCTGCAGGTGCTCGGCGTTGCGGTCGGCTTCGCTGTGTGCGTGGGCAGCCGCGGTGCCCGGGTCGGTGGTTCGGCGTCCCTCGGCGTCCTGATACACCTCGCCGCTCTCGAGCGCTTGCTCCTCCTGCCGCCGACTCTCGGGTGTTGTCATGACCACCCAGTTACCCTGCACTTGCACCAGCAAACGGCCGCACCGGCGACAACATCAGACTTGATCGGCAACACCCGCAACGACATCTTGAAGCGGGCGGTGTGGCTACCAGCAAGGCCGTGAGTAAGCGCGGAACGCTTCCCGCACGTCAGCCCGACCACCGCGACAGTTAGCAGCACGAAGCCCGAAAGCACCCGCCTCAGGTGACGGGGGCCGGGGGTTCCGGAGGGCGACCCGCCGCCCGCCGCGCGTCGGCCAGTGCGATGAACAGCAGAACGAGTGTCGCCGTGCCCGCCGCCACCAGGGGCGGGACGAACAACAGGGGCACGGCGAGCAGTGCCAGCACGGTGGGGCCGACGATGCGAGGCGGCGAGACGCGGCTGAAGACGGCCCACTCCAGTCGGGCCCGGCCCACGACGTAGAGCGCGGGGCCTCCGAGGATCACGGCGAGCCAGGCCGGGACGGTGTCGCGGGTCGGATTTCTCTGGACGAGTTCGTACCCGATCGCGGTGGCGACGATGCCGAAGATCATGATCAGGTGAGCGAAGGCGATGTGGCGGCCGAAGCTCGCCCGGTCCTTCGCCGCCGTCACCGCGTCGGGGAGGATCTGGCCGGCCCGGAAGAAGTAGATCCGCCACAGCAGCACGGTGGTGAGGAACGCCAGGATCAGGCCGGCGGTCTGGTACAGGCTGGGGTTCGACGACCCCCTGGTGTAGGAGACGCCGATGGTCAGGACGCCCTCGCCGAGGGCGATGATCAGAAACTGCTTGTAACGGTCGGCGAGGTGGTGACCGCCCACCGACCACGCGGCGGCGCGTCCGCGGCCCAGGCCCGGCACCGGCCAACCCAGGCGCGCGGACCCGAGGTCGATCGCAATCGCCAGCGACCACAGGAGGACTCGCCCTCCGGTTTGGGCGAAGGCTCCGACAAGCCACGGTACGGCGCCCACGCAGAACCAGATGCACGCGCGCGCGTAGAGGCGCTGGAGCGCGTGGCCCCGCAACATCAGGCCGAACAGAAGGGTCCGGCCTACCTGCAGGGTCACGTACGCGAGGGCGAAGGTCAGGCCGCGCCCGCTGAACGCGTACGGCACCGCGGTGCCCATCATGAGCAGCCCGAAGGCACTGGCGAGCACCGCGACCTGAACGCCGAATCGTAGCGGCTCGAAACGGGCCGTGACGTACGAGGTGATCGTCCAGACCCACGTCAAGGGGAGGAACAACAGCAGCGTCTGGCCCATCGTCAACCAGCGCACCGGGAGGCTCATGCTCGACAGTCCCGGCACCGCCTCCGCCGCCAAGCGGGTCAGGGCGAACACCATGACCAGATCGAAGAACAGCTCGACGAAGGTCGCCGGCGGCCCGCTCTCCCGACCGGGCTGCAGACCGACGGCCGAGCCGACTTCTCGCCCGGCATGTCCCATACTGCTTCATCCAACGCCGATGCCGCCCGCCGCGACGTGAGATGCGCCAAAGCGGCGGACCTTCCCTCGAGTTGCTAGTGCTCTGACCACAAACGTTGGCCGGGTTGGTCGGGGTTGGGGAAAGTGTCGTAGGGGGAAGTCTCTACAAGGTTCTTCAACACCGGGCGCAGCTCCGTGAAGGGCCGCAACCTGCTCCGTGACCCACGGGCGGCGCTCAACGTCGACGAGGAGCAGCCGCCGTACGCCTTCGTCCCCGTGCAGAGGCGCGTCAGCATCAGCGCGGACGCCACCGGGATGCTGCCCTGGTCCACCCGGATCGCCGCGCGCTACATGGGCGAGGACCTCACCGAGCGGTACGGCCGGCGCAACGCGTTGCCCGGGGAACTACTGGTGCGGCTGCGGGTGGAGCGGGTGGCCGCCTTCACCGGCATCGCGGACTGACGTCGGCCCGGCGACCCGGCGACCCGGCGACCCGGCGACCCGGCGACCCGGACAGTGAACCGCCGGCCCCGCCCCCGCGAAGGGGCCGGGCCGGCGGCTCGGGAAGCGTCGGTCAGTGCACGCGCCGGCGGCCGTAGGCGCCGGCCGCGATCGCCACGCCGACCGCGGCGAAGATGACCTGGATGAGGATCTCGATCCAGTCGATGCCCGCGGTGTTCTTCACGCCGAGGGCGCTGGCGACGATGGTGCCGAGGATCGCGGCCACCACGCCGATGACGAGGGTGAGCCAGATCGGGATGTTCTGCCGGCCGGGTACGACCAGCCGGCCCAGCGCGCCGATGACCAGACCGATGACGATGGCGGTGAGAATGCCGGTAACTTCCACGGGAGCCGTCCCTTCCAGAAAAATGCCGTCGGCCCGGGTGCTTTGCCCTGAGCAACGAAAAACCAAACCCAGGAGCCGCCCGCGGATCACTCTCCGCCGGGGGCGGGCGCCGGGGAAAGGGCGCCCGTGCCGCTCACCCCTCGGGCGGGACGACCGGACGGACCGCTGCCGAGGACGTGGCGGCCCGGGTACGGAGGGAGCCGGACAGCCGCGAGACCGCGAACCTCAGCAGCGGCGCGTAGACCCGGGCCGAGTCGACGAGTGAGCTGAAGTGCGACGACGAGTTGCCCTTCACGTAGTGGGTGGCGATGGTGGTCTGCTCGATGGGGAGGCCGACCCGGGTCGCCTCCAGCAGGACGGCCATCTCGTAGTCGAAATGGTCGCCCGACACCGACAGCAGCCAGTCGAGCTGGTCGGCCGGGTGGGCGCGCAGTCCGGTCTGGGTGTCGCGGACGGCCCAGCCGGTGACGGCGCGGAACAGCACCCGCGTGACGGCGTTGCCGACCCGGCTGCGCGGCGGGACCTCACCGTCGAGCCGGCGCACGCCGAGCACCATCCGGCCGGTGGTCCGGGTGCACTCGGCCACCCGCAGGACGTCCGCGACGCTGTGCTGGCCGTCGAAGTCGGCGCAGACCACGTCCTGCCCGGGATGCGCCTCGGCGGCGTGCCGGAACCCGGTCCGCAGGGCCACCCCCTTACCCCGGTTCGTCGGGTGGCGCAGCACCGTGCACCCGAGGTCGCGGACCGCGTCGACGGCCCGGGCCGCCGCCGGGTCGCTGCTGCCGTCGTCGATCACCACGACGTGCAGGTCGGGTGCGGCGGCGCGGAGATCGGCGACCATTTCCGGCAGTCGTGCCCCTGGCCGGTACACCGGCGCGAGGACAATCATCGGTTCCCTCTCGTCTCCTGTGGCCGGTGACGGGGCCGCCCGCGACGGGCGTCCCCCCGGATTGACGCCCGTCACATACCCCGTTGGACGCCGCGTCTCCCCTCGTTTTTCGTCACCCGCCGAGGGGTAGCCCCGCGCCCCGGTCGCGGCGCACCCACCGTTCGGCACGCCGCAGCACGGCGACCATCGCGCGCTCGCGCCGCACCAGCGCCGGGGCGTCGCCCACGCCGAGGAAGGCGAGCCGGGCGGCGATCCGCGCGGCCCGCTCCGACCGCTCCCCGCCCGGTGGCTCACCGCCCTCCGCCGGCACCTCGACCAGGGCGGAGCCGCGCAGGCCGAGCACCTTGCCGGCGAGGAACCTGATCCGCGGCAGGTGCCACGCGTGCGAGACGATGCCCAGCGGTCGCCGGGCATCGAAGTCCCACCCGGCCAGCAGCCCTTCCTCGACGGTGTGCACGAGGTTCTCCAGGGTGCTCCGCGACCGGGTCTCCACGCGCAGCTCCGCGTACCGGTCGAGGCCGGCCGCGCGCGCCTCGCGCAGCATCAGGTCACCCTCCCGGCTCCCGGCCGGCGGCGGCGTCGCCCCCTCGCACGCCTCGGCCCAACCGCCGGCGAGCACGATCCGGGGCGACGGGCCCCGCGCCGCGGACCGCAGGAAGTGGGACTCGTGGGCGGCGACGTAGTCGGCCGCGGCCCGCACCCGGGCGATGCTGGCCGGGGTGAGCGTGTAGCGGTCGTCGGCGCACCGGACCCCTCGCCCGAACACCACCAGCACCAGGGCGGTCGACGGTGTCATGCGCTCCCCTGGCTGCCGTCCACGACCTCGACGGTACGACGTCGGACGGCACGCCCCCGCGCCGGCCCGAGACCCGCTCCGGCCGCCCGGCCGCCGCCCGGCCGGGTTCATGACTTCCGGAGGCGGGACAAACGGTGGTGCGCGGGACCGGGTCCGCTGACAGGATGCCCGGATGGACCTCGACTCCGGCGCCGGGCTGCTGCACCGACTCACGTCGTACGTGCCGAACCGCGAGTGGGACGTACCCGTCGACCACCCGGCCGTGCGCGGCGACCTCGTCCCGAACGACCCCGCGGCGCTGCCGCCGCCGATGAAGGGCTACCCGGACGCGCTTCCCGTCCTCGCCCTGCCGCGGGAGCTGCCCGACCCCGGCATCGCCGCGACGGCCGTCCTCGCGGGTGTCCCCGCTCCGACGCGGCCGCTCGACGCGGCGCAGCTCGGCCGGGTGCTCTTCCTCGGCGCCGGCGTCGTGCGCACCGCGGAACGCAACGGTCGCCGGGTCCTCTACCGCGCCTCCGGTTCGGCGGGGGCCCGCTTCCCGCTGGAGGTCTACGCGAGCACGCGCGGCGTCGCGGGGGTCCCGGACGGCGTGCACTGGTACGACGCGACACGGCACGGGCTCGTCCAAGTCGCACCCGCCGCCACCGGCACGGTCACCACGCTCGTCGTGACCGGCGTGCCGTGGCGGACCGGGTGGCGCTACGCCGAACGCGGGTGGCGGCATCTCTACTGGGACGCGGGAACGCTGCTGTCCCAGCTGTCGGCGGCGGCCGACAGCGCCGGCCTCTCGCCGCAGCTGCGGTCCCTGTTCCCGGACGCCGCGGTGCGGGAGCTCGTCGGCGCGGGCGGGGTGCACGAGTACCCGCTGGCCCTGCTCGCCCTGGGCGACGGCGAGCCGGCGATCGGGCCCACCGCACCGGCGGCCCCGGGTGAGCTGCCGCCGGTCGAGCTGCCACTGTGCACCGCGGCGCAGCGCACGGGCGAGCGGGACGAGCTCGGCACGCCCTGGCCGCGGGCGGCCGCGCTCCCGGACTTCCCGCCGTCCGACCCCCTCGATCAGGTGGTGCGCCGGCGCGGTTCACAGCGACGCATGGACCGGACCCGGACCCTGCCGCGCCACCTGCTGGAGTGGCCCCTCGCCGCGGCCCTGCGCGGGGTGCGGGTGCCGCACTGGGTCGCCGTCCACGGCGCCGACGGCGTGCCGCCCGGCCTCTACCGCTGGCCCGATTTGTCGACGCCGGTCCGCGCCTGTGGCCTGCGCGACGAGCTGCTCCGGATCTGCCTGGACCAGTCGCTCGCCGGCGACGCCGCGTACGTCGTCATCGCGGCCACCCGACTGTCGTCACTGGACGACCGCGGCTACCGTGACGCCCAACTCGCGGCCGGGCTGGTCGAGGGCCGGCTGCACCTGGCCGCATACGCCCTCGGCGCGGGCGCCTCCGGCATGACCTTCCTCGACTCGGAGGTCCCGGGTCTGCTGGACGAGCCGGACGACCTGGCGACGCTGCTCTTCACCTGCGTGGGTGTCCCGGAGTACACCTCGCGCAGCGGCGGCGACCCGGGTGCGCCGGTCGAGGTCCGGCCCGTCGTGCCCCGCCTCGGGTCGCGCTGACCGCCACCTTCGTCGACACCTCGTGGCCCCGCGGCCACGGGAGGCCGTGGCCGCGGGGTCGGTCAGGGGCCGGCCAGATGAGTGTGGGGACCTTGACGATCTCTCCGCCCTAAAGGACGGAGATTCCCTCCACGCTGCGCGTGGGACACGCGGCGTCCGGGTGGATTACCGCTTCGCCGCGCGGTGCCACCATCGCTGGTGGTCTGACCTGCGCTCCACGGTCGTTTAGGCTCTCGGCGCGTCCCGCCGCGAGCACGTTGATGGCCGCGTTGACGTCCCGGTCGTGGGCCGACCCGCATGGGCAGGTCCATGACCGGAGGTTGAGCGCCATCTTGTCGTTGATCCGGCCGCAGTCGGAGCACATCCGGGTGGATGGAAAGAACCGGTCCACCCGGGCGAAGGCGCGCCCGTACCGGGCGGCCTTGTATTCCAACATGATCCTGCTGGCTAATTCGGCGAGGTGCCATGATCTGGTTCCGCTATGGATGGATGATCTGATGCGCGGCTTCATTCCCCTACGGCCGTGGAAGAAGTCGTGTGATGTCGATGCACCCGCAGCCGTGGCCGGCACCTGACGAGCAGGTCGCCGCAGCGATACGGACGATGTATGCCGGGCGTGAGGCGCCGCTGCCGGTGGTGATCCGAGACCAATTGGGTGAGCTGTTCGCCGATGAGCAGTTCACCGTTGCGTTCGGGGCTCGGGGCCGGCCGGGCTGGTCTCCGGGCCGGTTGGCGCTGGTCACGGTACTGCAGATGGTCGAGAACCTGACCGACCGGCAGGCGGCCGACGCGGTGCGTGACAAGTTGTCATGGAAATACGCGCTGGGACTGGCGCTGGCCGATACGGGCTTCGACGCTTCGATCTTGAGCGAGTTCCGTGCCCGGGTGATCGCCCACGGGCTGCAGGAACGGGTCCTGGATCTGCTGCTGGCCAGGCTGGTCGACGAAGGGCTGCTGGCGGCGGGTGGCAAGCAGCGCACCGACGCCACCCATGTGGTTTCCGCGGTGCGTGACCTCAGCCGGCTGGAGCTGGCCGGGGAGTCGGTGCGGGCCGCGCTGGAGGCTTTGGCCGCCGTGGCGCCGGACTGGCTGGCGCAGGCCGTCGACGTGCCCGGCTGGAGCAGGCGCTACGGCCCGCGGGTCGACGACTGGCGGCTGCCGAAATCGCAGACGGCACGGGCTGAGCTGGCCTGCACCTACGGCACTGACGGGTTCGCGCTACTGAGCGCGGTCTACGACCCGGGCGCGCCGCCGTTGCTGGCGCAGCTGCCGGCCGTGGAGGTGCTGCGGGTGGTGCTGCTGCAGAACTACGTGCGTGAGACCGAAGAGCACGGGCGGGAGGTGGTCAGGCGGCGGGAGGCGAAGGTAGATGGTCTCCCGCCGGGAAGGCGTCGCTTGACCTCGCCTTATGACACCGACGCCCGGTGGGGCACTACGCACAGTGCCGGCAAACTGTGGAACGGTTACAAGGTCCACCTCAGCGAGACCTGCGACGACCCCGACGCGACCCATATGGACGCTGCTACCGACGAACCGCCCAACATCATTACCAACGTCGCGACCACCGACGCGACCGTGGCCGATACGACGATGACCACCACAATCCACGAGCGGCTGCAACAGCGCGGACTCCTGCCCGATGAGCACTACCTGGACTCCGGCTACCCGTCCATCGACCTGGTCGTCACCTCCGCGGCCCGCTACGGCATCACCCTGGTCACTCCGCTGCTCGCCAACAACTCCGCGCAGGCGCGAGCAGCAGCCGGGTTCGACAACACCGCGTTCACGATCGACTTCGACAACCAGCGCGCCACCTGCCCCCAGGGACAGACCAGCACCTCATGGGGCACCGTCAGCCAACGCAGCCGGGGCGCGGCGAAGGCCACCGACGCCATCGTCGTGGCCTTCGCCCGTCGAACCTGCCAACCCTGCCCCGTGCGCCAGCAGTGCACGACCGACCGCCAGACCGGCCGCAAGCTGTCCGTGCGCCCACGCGAGATCCACGAGGCGATCCGCCACGCCCGGACCGAGCAGCAGACCACGACCTGGCGGGCCAAATACGGCCGACGAGCAGGCATCGAAGGCACCATCAGCCAAGCCGTCAACGTCACCGGCATCCGCCAAGCCCGCTACCGCGGCCTGGACAAGACCCACCTGCAAAACGTCTACAGCGCCGTCGCGATCAACCTCATCCGGCTGACCGCCCACTGGAACGGTCACCCACTCGACCGAACCCGCACCGGCCACCTCACCCGCCTCAACCACGCCCTGGCTGCATGAACCGCAATTAGCCAGCAGGATCCAACATGCCGGTGAAACTGGCCCAGCCCGCGTCGTGTACGGACTTCGCCAGCCGGGTCCGGCCGAGACCGACGACGCACAGATTCTCGACGTACACCGCTTGGTTGTCGCGGATGATCGCCGTGGAGAGTTTGTGCTGCCAGTCCCGCCGGGTGTCGGCCACCCGGGCGTGTGCCCTGGCGACCTTGACGACGGCTTTCTTGCGCCTGTTCGATCCCTTGGTCTTGCGGGACAAGTTCTGCTGCAACCGCTTGAGCTTGCGGGCCGCCCGGCGCAGGAACTTCGGGGCGGCCACCTTCGTGCCGTCGGACAAGACCGCGAAGTGGGTCAGTCCCAGGTCGATACCCACCTCGGAGTCCGTGGGCGGCAGCGTCTCGTCCTCGATGGTCTGGACCACGAACGAGGCGAAGTACCGGCCTGCCGCGTCCCGGATCACCGTGACCGAGCTGGGCTCGGCGGGCAGGTTACGCGACCAGCGGACCGGCACGTCGCCGACCTTCGGCAGGCGCAGCCGGCCGTTGTCGAGGACCCTGAACCGGCTGTTCTTGGTGAATCGGATCGCTTGGCGGTTGTCCTAATGAGTTCTGGGAGCGAGCCATCCGGCAGACTCCTGGTGGATAGGTAGCCGCCGGCAGACGAGCACTCGGTTGTCCTGGACGTTGAGTCCTGACGCAAGATCGTGCCGCTGTTGGT
>NZ_JAPFQV010000106.1:0-11152 GCF_033804685.1 Micromonospora sp. RTP1Z1 | reverse complement strand
CGTGCTGCGGCGCCGCTGCCGCCCCACCGACGCCGAGCTCCGACACCCCCCGCACCCGACGCTGCGCGTCCCCACCCGACGCGAGGTGATCCCCGGATGACCGACCGGTACGCGGCCTTCCACGCCCGGCACCACGCCGACGCCCCGCTGCTGCTCCCCACCGCCTGGGACGCCGCCTCCGCCGCCGCGCTGGTGGCGCGGGGGCACCCGGCGGTCGGCACCACCAGCCTGGGGGTCGCCGCCGCCAACGGGAAACCGGACGCGGCGGCGGCCACCCGGGTCGAGAACCTCGACCTCGCCCGCCGGCTCCGGCGGCTTCCGGTGCTGCTCACCGTCGACGTCGAGGGCGGTTTCAGCGACGACCCGGCGGCGGTGGCCGGGTACGTCGCCGAACTGGCGGCGCTCGGCGTGGTCGGGGTCAACCTCGAGGACGGCCGCCCCGACGGCACCCTGGCGCCTCCCGAGCTGGTGGCGGCGAAGCTCGCCGCGGCCCGGGCGGCGGCGCCGGGGCTCTTCCTCAACGCCCGCACCGACGCCTGGTGGTTGGGGGTGCCCGAGCCGCTGGAGCAGGCCCTGCACCGGGCCCGCACGTACCGGGACGGCGGCGCCCACGGCATCTTCGCCCCCGGGGCCCCGGACGACACGGTCGGGCTGCTCGCCGTCGAGGTCGGCCTGCCGCTGAACGTGCTGCACCGACCCGGCGGTCCGAGCCTGGCCGAGCTGGGCCGGCTCGGGGTCGCCCGGGTGAGCACCGGCTCGCTGCTGTTCCGCGCCGCCCTCGGCGCGGCGCTCGACGTTGCCGACGCCGTCCGCGCCGGGCGGGACGGCGACCCGCGAGCCGTCCCGTCGTACGGGTGGGTGCAGGAGCTGACCGGGCGGTTCGGGGCGGACCGCACCGGATAAGGCGTCGTTAGGGGGAGATAGGAGGATTGTTCGGGGATCCGCAGGTTCCGGTGATTACGGTGCTTTTCAGGCTCATCCACACCGTGTCCGGCCCGGAGAGGGGACCCGACCATGCGAGTGCCCAGCCGAAGTCCCGGCCAGCAGCCCGGGCCCGCCGTCGCGTCGACCGCCCCCGTCCGCCGCCTGCCCACCTCGGCCCCCACCCGTCGGCCGGCGCCCGGCGAGCCGGACCTGGCCGCGTACCGGGCCGCGGTGGCCGACCTGGTCGTCGAGGTGGGCGCCCTGGCGGACGCGCCGTCGGCGGCCGCCCGGCAGGTGCTGCTGGACCAGCGGCTGCGCGAGCCGGCAATCGCCGCGGTGCTCGACGCCACTTCGCAGGGGTTCGTGGGTGCCCGGGAGACGCTGCTGCTGGAGATGGCCCGCTACCAGCCGAACGCCCGCAGCTCGGCCGCGGACCTGACCGCGCTGGTCCGGATCTACCTGCTCTCCCGGATCGACGTGATGTGGTGGCGGGACGCGCCCACCTTCGGCACGGACGCGCAGGTCAACAACAGCGTCGACCTGGTCGACCTGGAGTGGCTGCGGCGCCGGGGACTGCTCAGCTTCCGGTACCAGGAGCAGCCGGCAAGCGTCCTCGGCCGGGGCCTGCGCGCGGTGCGCCGCCGGCTCCTCCCGGACGCCACCCCGCGCACCGCGGGCCTGAAGTTCCGCCGGGCCCGCCGCGAGATCGTGGCCCTGCTCAACGAACTCGCCCGGGAGTTCGCCCGGGCCACCCCGCCCGGCACCCCGCCGCTCTGGGTGACCAGCCTGGCCCGCAGCGCCGAGCACCAGTACCGGCTGCGCCGCCTCGGGTACGCCGCGATGGTGCCCAGCGGCCACTGCCTCGGCTACGCCGCCGACGTGGAGCTGGCCTGGTACCGGCGCTTCGGCGTCCGGGACACCCTGGCCGGGCTGCTGCTGGCCCGGCAGGACGCCGGCGAGATCAACGTGGTCGACGAGGGTCAGGCCTGGCACCTCTGCCTCGCACCCACCGCCCGCCGCCGGCTGCGGCGGGCGTACGAGGCCGAGATGGGGGTCTGACGGAATGTGCGGCATCGCGCTCAGCATCGGTCCGGAGGCCGACCCGGCCACCTTCCGGCGGATGCTCGCCGTCCTCGTCCCGCGCGGCGAGGTCACCGAGACGCGGCAGGAGAACGGCCTGCTGACCGGCGTCCGCCGGCTGCGGATCGTCGACCGGGAACGCGCGGTGCAGCCCTGGGTCTCGCCCGACGAGCGGTACCTGCTCTGCTACAACGGCGAGGTCTTCAACCACCGTGAGCTGCGCGTGGAACTGACGCGGCTCGGGTACGCCTTCCGCAGCGAGAGCGACACCGAGGTGGTGCTCGCCGCGTTTCTGCGCTGGGGCGGGGACGCGGTGCGCCGGCTGCGCGGGGAGTTCGCCTTCGCCGTCGTGGAACGGGCCAGCGGACGGGTCTACCTGGCCCGCGACCCGCTCGGGGTGAAGCCGCTCTACTGGTCCCGGGGCCCGGGCTGCCTGCACCTCGCCTCGGAGGTCAAGGCTCTCGTAGTGCACGGCGCCCCGATCAACGAGGTGCCGCCCGGGCACCACGGATGGGCCGAGCCCGACGGCCCGGTGCTGCTGCGCCCGCACGTCGACCTGCTCCGTCTCGGCGCGGGGCTGCCAGTGATCGACGACCCTGACGAGGCCGCCCTGCTCGTCCGGGTCGCGCTCACCGACAGCATCCGGATGCGGTTGGACACCGACCTGACCGTCGGCGTCGTCCTCTCCGGCGGGCTGGACAGCTCCCTCGCGCTGCTGCACGCCCACCGGATGCACCCGGACTGCGTGGCGATCACCGTCGGCGTACCGGACAGCCCCGACGTGGCGTACGCCCGGCGGCTCGCCGCCGACCTCGGCGTGCCGCACGAGGTGGTCGAGCTGCGCCCGCGGGACATCCGGCTGGCCGACGTCCGGGAGGCGATCCGGATCTCCGAGCTGACCGAGTACGGCGACATCATCAACGCGGTGGTCTCGGTGCCGATCTTCCGCCGGCTGCGCGAGCTCGGGGTGAAGGTGGTGCTCACCGGGGACGGCTCGGACGAGCTCTTCGGCGGCTACCCGATGTACCACCAGGTCGGCCCCGATCGATCCCGCCGGCTCGTCCTCCACAAGATCCGCAACCTCTGCCGTACGGAGTTGCAGCGGGTCGACCGGGCCAGCATGGGGCACGGGGTGGAGGCCCGGGTGCCCTTCCTCGACCTCAGCGTGGTCGAGCTGGCCATGCGCCTGCCGCTGGGGCTGAAGATGCGCGACGGGCAGGAGAAGTGGATCGTCCGCCGGGCCTTCGCCGACGTGCTGCCCGACTACATCCGGCGGCGGCCGAAGAGCCCAATATCGTACTCGTCGGGACTGCACGAGCGGACCCGGCTGTACAAGCCGCTCTTCGCCCGGCTGCACCGGTCGTTCGGTTACGACCTGCTCGAACCCGTCCGCCGGGACTTCGACACTCTGCTCAGCCGCTGCGGCAACGACCTGGACCGGGCGATCGCCGACGGGCTGGCCCGCCCCGACTACACGGTGCTGGAGCACGCCCGCGACCTGGTCGGCGCGGCGAAATGGAACGCCGCCCCGGTGGTCCGCCGGCTGGTCGGCCCGCGCCGCACCCGCGGCGGCGACGAGGCGCCGCTGCCCGGCTGAGCCCTGGACCCCCGGTGCTTGACTCTGACACTGCGCCCGGCCGCGATCGACCCGCACACCGGGTACCGCTTCTACCGCGCCGACCAGCTGCGCCGGCTCAACCGGGTGATCGCCCTCAAGGAGCTCGGGCTCACCCTCGACCAGGTGCGGGCGCGATCGTCGACCTGCCCCGGGTGCCGACCGCCGCGACGATCGTCCACCACGGATCGATGGACGAGGTGGAGGGCACCATGCAGGTGCTCGCCACCTGGATCGAGGAGAACGGCTGGCGGGCCACCGGCTTCGCCCGCGAGCTCTACCTGGACTACTCCCACGAGGAGCCGGAGAAGGGCGTCACGGAGCTGCAGATTCCGGTGGTCAAGGGCTGACCGCCCGGGCGGAACGGGGGACGGGCTGCCCCGTCGCGGCAGCCGTCCGTGCCCGGCCGGCGACGCGAGGTCCGATCGCCGCCAGCATCCCCGTCCGGACCGCGCGAGGGTGGGGTCATGACGACAGCCATCCACACCACCTTCCTCGTCCGCCCCCTGCCGGCCGGACTGCTGGCCGCCGTCCGGGAGACCGGCCGCGACGCGGCGGGACAACCGGTGGAGCGGTGCACCGCCGAGGGCGGCGAGCCGCTGCGCTGCTGCCTGCGCGACGCGACCCCGGGAGAGCCGCTGCTGCTGTTCGGCTACGCGCCACCGCCGGCGGCCGGGCCGTACCGGGAGGTGGGGCCGATCTTCGCCCACGACGCGGACTGCCTGGGGCCGGAGCTCGCGGGCGGCTATCCGGCGCACTGGCGGGGGCGTCCGCAGGTGTTGCGGGCGTACGACCGACGGGGGCGGATCCACGGCGGCCGGCTGCACGACGGTCACGACCCGGAGGGGGTCATCGCCGCGCTCCTCGCCGATCCGGCCGTGGTCGCGCTGCACAGCCGCAACGTGGTGTACGGCTGTTACATGTTCACGGTCGAGCGGGCCCACGACTGAGCCACCCCGTGGCGGGGGCGTGACCGGCGGCGGGCCGGGTATCAGCCCCGCATGGCGGGACTGGACGCGATCGTGGTCGGGCAGGTGGCGCGGGACCTGGTGCTGCTGGTGGACGATGTCCCCGACGCCTCCCGGACGACCCCGGCGCGGTGTCGCCGGGAGCTGCTCGGCGGCAAGGGCGCCAACCAGGCCGTCGGTCTCGCCCAGCTCGGCGCGCGGGTCGGCCTGCTCGGAGTGGTGGGGCTGGACGAGGTCGGGGACCGGCTGCTCGGCCGGGCGCGCAGCGACGGCATCGACGTCGCCCCGGTGGTCCGCCGGGAGGGCACGCCGAGCGCGCTCATCGTCGACCTGGTCGACGCCCACGGCCGCTGGCGCTACCTGGAGGACATCCCCGAGGAGACCCTGCTGACCGAGGCGGACGTGGACGGCGCCGAGGACGTGGTGCGGGCGGCCCGGGCGGTGCTCGTACAGCTGCAGCAGCCGCTGCCGGCGGCGCTCGCGGCGGCGCGGTGTGCCCGGGCGGCCGACCGGCTGGTGCTGCTCGACGGCGCGCCGCACGACCCGGACGCGGCCGAGCTGCTCGCCCTCGCCGACGTGCTGCGCGCCGACGCGCGGGAGGCCGGCCTGATCGTCGGCGACCCGCCGCGGGACCCCGCCGCCGGCCTGCGGGCCGGCCGGGAGCTGCTCGGGCGGGGGCCGTCGCTGGTGGCCGTCGAGGTGGCGGGGGAGGGGAACGCCTTCGTCTGGCCGGACGGGGAGCTGTTCGTGCCGCTCAGCCAGACGCCGACGGTGGACACCACCGGCGCCGGCGACGCCTTCGTCGCCGCGCTCACCGTCGGCCTGCTCCGCGGCGACCCGCATGAGCGCACCGCCCGGTACGCGGTCGCGGCGGCCGGCGCCACGGTGGGCCATCCCGGCGGCCGGCCGGCCCTCTCCGCAGCGGCGATCGAGGAGCAGCTGGCCCGCATCCCGGCGTCCTGACGGCCGGCCCGCCGGCACGGCTGCGCCGGGACGGCGAGGCAGGCGAGCGGCCGGTGCGGCGATGGACAACCGTCTGTGCCTGCCCTAGCGTCGGTGGTATGCGGAGGAGGACACTGCTCGCCGCCGGCGGCGCCCTGCTGCTCACCGGCACCGCGTGCACGCGCCCGCCGACCCCGACCCCGGCGCCGCCCCCGGCCGCGGCCGGGACGCCGACGGCCTCCCGGCAGGACCAGGTCGAGCGGACCCTGGCCAGCCTGCGCAAGGTCGACGACCTGCCGCTGTACGAGATGACCTACGCCGGTGACTACGACCCGACGGTCGGCATGCCCGCGCCGCCCACGGCGAGCCCCTTCGGCTGTTCGCTCCTCGCCGCCCTCGGCGACCGTGGCCGGCCGTTGTTCGCCCGCAACTTCGACTGGGAACCCAACCCGGCTTTGGTGCTACGGACCGACCCGCCGGACGGCTACGCCTCGATCTCCCTGGTGGACATCTCCTACCTCGGGGTGGGCTCCGACCCGGCCGGCGACCGCCGGCTGCTCAACGCGCCGCTGCTGCCCTTCGACGGAATGAACGAGCGCGGACTCGCCGTGGGACTGGCCGCCGACGACCGGGCGACCGTGCGGCCGGTGCCGGGCCGGCCGACCGTCGGCTCGGTACGCATCCTGCGCCTGGCGCTGGACAACGCCGCCACGGTGGACGAGGCGATCGGCGTCTTCGAGCGCTACAACCTGGACTTCACCGGCGGTCCGCCGCTGCACTACCTGCTCGCCGACGCCACCGGCGCGTCCGCCGTGGTCGAGTTCGTCGACGGGACCATGCGGGCTCAACGGAGCCGGGGCCCCTGGCAGGCGCTGACCAACGTGCCCGTGGTGGGCGTATCCGAGCAGGTGCTGCGGCAGGACCACCGGTACGGGGTGATCGCCACCGCACTGGACCGGGCCGGCGGCGTGGCGGACAGCCCCGCCGCGCTGCAGATCCTCGACGCCGTTCGGCAGCCGCACACCCGCTGGTCGGTGACGTACGCCCTGCGGACCGGCGAGGTGCGGCTGGTCACCGCGACCGGTGACGGCGAGCGGCGCTACCAGTTGCCGATGAGCTGACGGGAGACGGGCCCGGCCCCCGCGTGCGGGGACCGGGCCCGGAATGTGGTGGAGACGTCAGTCCCGGTAGTCGGGCTGGGTCTGCACGTTGAGCCGGGTGAAGTGCCTCGTCTTCGCGCCCGGGATGGACGCCTGGTCGATCTCCAGCACGTCCAGACCCTTCTGGATGTCGCTGGAGAAGATGTTGCCGTTGTAGTAGTACGACGACCAGGCACCGCCGAGAACCAGCCGGGTGTCGGAGATCGGCCCCCGCTCCCAGTAGCCGATCTCCCGCGGCGCCGACGAGTCGGTGAAGTCCCAGACGGAGATGCCGCCCTGGTACCAGGCCTGGACCATGATGTCCCGTCCGGGCACCGGGATCAGCGAGCCGTTGTGGGCCACGCAGTTCTCGGTGCTGGAGTTGGCCCGGGGGATCTTGAAGTAGCTGCGGAACACCATCGTCCGGGCGTCACCGCTGCCGGTGATGTCGTAGATGGCGTCCGCGCCGCGGTTCGGCCCGACGGTCGTGTTGCAGGTCGCCGCGCCGCCGCCGCCCAGCTCGTCGGTGAAGATGACCTTGGTGCCGGTGTTGTTGAACGTGGCCGAGTGCCAGAAGGCGAAGTTGACCGTGTCCCGGACCCGGTTGATCACCCGGGGCGCCTCCCGGTCGGAGATGTCCATCAGGATGCCGTCACCCATGCAGGCGCCGGCGGCCAGGTCCTGCTGCGGGTACGCGGTGATGTCGTGGCAGCCGGTCGTAGCCGAGCCGCCCGGGCGGCCCGGGTACCCGCCGTCGTCCGGGAAGAGGTTCGGCGTGGCCACCACCGCCGCGTCGGTGGGCCGGTCCAGCGGCACCTTCACGATGGAAATGGAGTCGTGCGGTGGCTGGCAGTCGGGGAAGGCCGCCGCCGGGCTGTACGAGGAGACGTAAAGGTAGACGGAGAGGCCGTCCTTCGCGGGGACCAGGGTGTGCGTGTGCGAGCCGCAGTCCGTCTCGACGGCCTTGATGTAGCGCGGGTTGGTCTTGTCGCTGATGTCGAAGACCTTGATGCCCTCCCAGGACGCCTTGACCGACGCCGACTGCGAGACGCTGTTGCAGGAGTCGTCGCTACGCGAGGAGTCGGTGGAGAGGAAGAGCAGGTCACCGTAGACCGAGACGTCGTTCTGGGACCCCGGGCAGAGCACCTGCGACATGATCTTCGGCCTCGACGCGTTCGCGATGTTGTAGATCGTGAACCCGTTGTAGTTGCCGACATACGCGAACGGCCCCTGGAAGGCCATGTCGGTGCCGAAGGCGCTTTCGGTGTCGAACGGCGCCTGCTTCGGCAGGCTGGCGATCTGCCGGATGTTGGGGCTGCTGGAGATCTGATCGACGGCGAGCCCGGTGGTGTCCATCGTGGCGGGTTCGGCGCTGAGCCGTGGTGTCGCCTGAGCGCCCGGGGCGGCGGCGACGCTGGCGAGGAGGAGGCCGGTCGCGGCCAGGCTCACGATCCGGAGCCGACGGGATGGGGAGGTACGGAATCTGATCATCGGCGAGACCCTTCGAAAGGGGATGATGATTGTCGACACCTTACCGGGAGGCGACGGACATCAATGTGACCTGGGTCACGTCAGGGCGCCTCTGTCTATGGATAGGATCGCTTTCACCTCGACTTGAGGAGGGTGGCGTATGACCGGCCGACATGGACGGACCCTGATCGCCGTCACAGCGGCGGTCCTGTTGCTGGTCGCACTCGGCCTGACACTGTGGAACCGTGACGACGGCCGGTCGCCGGCCGCCGGAACCGCCGCCGCCGTCCGATCGAGCGCGTCACCCGCCGCCGACGTACCCCCGGTGATCGTGCCCGGGCGGCCGGGAGAGTCGGCGGTGGCCCGTCCGGCGCAGGAGGTCCGGGACGGCTCGCCGCCCCGCTACAACAGCCTCGACGTGTGGTTCGTCCGGATGATGATCCCGCACCATGAGCAGGCGCTGGAGATGGCCGCCCTCGCCCCGGAGCGGGCCGCCGACCCCGGGGTGCGCGCGGTCGCCGACCGCATCCGGGCCGCCCAGGGGCCGGAGATCGGCATGATGCGCGCCTGGCTCGCCGCTCGCAGCCTGCCGGCCGAGGTGCCCGGGCACGACCACGGCACGATGCGGGGCATGCAGTCCCCGGATGCCATGCGGCGGCTCGCCGACGCCCGGGGCGCGGACTTCGACCGGCTGTTCGTCCGGATGATGACGGAGCACCACCAGGGCGCCGTCACGATGGCGACCGACCTGCTCAAGGTCGGTGCGGACCTGACCATGTCCGAGTTCGCCAACTCCGTCGCCACCGAACAGGGCGTCGAGATCACCCGGATGCGCGAACTGCTCGCCCGCTGACGGCCCGGCCGCCGCCGGGTATCGACGGGCGGGGCGCCCCCGTACGCTGGGTGACCGTGAACCGCACGATCTTCGGCCGTCCGCTGCGCGGCGTCGCCTTCGACGTCGCCGTCTCCGGCCTGGTGGCGCTCTTCGCCGTCGCCGGCGTCGTCACCCAGCCGGGTGGCTGGAAGGCGACCGCGGTCGGGTGCCTGATGGCGGCGGCGCTGCTGTTCCGGCGGACGCACCCGACTCCGGTGGCGGCCGTGGTGGGCGCGCTCGCGCTCACCCAGGTGATCGTCGGATGGGGCCCGTTGGGCTATGACATTGCCGTGCTGATCGCCCTCTACAGCGTGGTCAAGTACGCCGACCGGCTGCGCGACGGCATCCTCGCCGGCGCGGCCGCCGCCGTGGGGGTGGTGCTCGCCGCGCTCCAGATTCGCGGACCGGCGGCGTGGTGGGCGAGCGCGATCTACTTCGGGCTGATCACCGGCGCGGTCTGGCTGGTCGGACTCAACGTGCGGACCCGCCGGCTCTACGTGCTGACCCTCGAGGAGCGGGCCGTGACCCTGGAACGCGAGCGGGAGGCCGAGTCCCGGGCGGCGGTGGCCGAGGAACGGACCCGGATCGCCCGGGAGCTGCACGACGTGGTCGCACACAGCATGGCGGTGATGATCGTGCAGGCCGACGGGGCCCGCTTCACCATCGACCGGGACCCGGCCGCCGCCCGGGAGGCGGTCAAGGTGGTCGCCGCCACCGGCCGGCAGGCGCTGGAGGAGATGCGCCGGCTGGTGGGCGTACTCCGGGAGCCGAGCCGGCCGGAGCCGGTGGCCGCGCCCGGCATGGCGGATGAGCCCGGCGGCGGGTTGTCGGGGGCGCCGGTGCACCGCCGGCCGGCGCTGGTCGAGCTGCCCGAGCTGCTGGACCGCTTCCGCGCCGCCGGGCTGCGGATCACCTGGACCGTGGCCGGGGAGCCGGCGGCGCTGCCGCCGGGTCTGGAGCTGACCGTGTACCGGGTGGTGCAGGAGGCGCTGACCAACGCGCTCAAGCACGCCGGGGTGGGCGCATCCGTCGAGCTGGACCTCGGGTACGCCGACGACGCCGTGCTGGTCCGGGCCGCCGACGACGGGCGCGGCCGCCCGCTGGTCCGGCCGGCGCCGTCGGGCGGGCACGGCCTGGTCGGCATGCGCGAGCGGGTCAGCGTGTACGACGGCAGCCTCACCGCCGGGCCGAGACTGGCCGGGGGCTGGCGGGTCGAGGCGCGGCTGCCGCTACCGTCGGCGGCCGAGGGGGTGGCGGCATGACGGTCCGGGTGCTGATCGTGGACGACCAGGCGCTGGTGCGCGCCGGGTTCAGGATGGTGCTGGACTCCCAGCCCGACCTGGCGGTGGTCGGCGAGGCGATCGATGGCGCCGACGCGCTGCGGGTGCTCGACCGGGTCGAGGCGGACGTCGTGGTGATGGACATCCGGATGCCGACCATGGACGGGGTGGAGGCGACCCGGCGGATCTGCGCCGGCCGACCGGTGGGACGCCCCCGGGTCCTGGTGCTCACCACCTTCGACACCGAGGCCGACGCGTTCGCTGCCCTCCAGGCCGGGGCCAGCGGCTTCCTGCTCAAGAACGTCCCGCCGGAGGAGCTGCTGGCCGCGATCCGGGTGGTCGCCGAGGGCGACTCGGTGGTGGCGCCGTCGATCACCCGGCGGCTGCTCGACCGGTTCGCCGGTCAACTCGGTCCCGGCCCCACCAGGGACCCCCGGCTGGCCCAGCTCACCGAGCGGGAACGGGAGGTGCTGCTGCTCGTCGCGCAGGGCCTGTCCAACGCGGAGATCGCCGCCCGGGTGCACGTCGCCGAGGCGACGGTGAAGACCCACGTCGGTCGGATCCTGGCGAAACTCCAGCTCCGCGACCGGGTGCAGGCGGTGGTGCTGGCGTACGAGAGCGGGCTGGTCACCCCCGGCGGCTGAGCGGGCGTACGACCTGGGTCGTACGGGTCCAGCGGGAACGACGGCGCTCCGGCCCGCAGCAGCGGGACCGGAGCGCGGTCGCTTTCGGATCAGGGGGTGCCGGCGGGCGGGGGGTCGGCCGGGGGGCTCGCCGTGGTCGGGGGCGGGTCGGCCGGGGTGCGCGCCCGGGTCGGCGGCGGGTCGGCCGGGGTGCTCGCCGTGGTCGGCGGCGGGTTG